>NZ_JAGHQV010000210.1:0-1277 GCF_017744175.1 Thalassotalea sp. G20_0
TAATGTCGTTCGGTCAATGTGCATAGCAAACCAACAGTGGTCTTTCACTGAGCAGGTCAAAACACTGTTGGACATTGCCATTAACAGCAACTTCTCGCCAGCGCTTGATGATAAGTCCGGCATAAAGGATTTTAACAGGTGGTTCTGGGGCAACATGTGTCCGGCAGAGGATATAAAACCGCCATACTTCTGCAGCTGCAAGTTAGTACATCAACTATTTCCGAAACAGAAGGTCGGAGGCATCCTGACTGAAAATGAGCGCAGGGGGGGAATCGTTGGCCCACCGGATTCGTTCGTTAGCCTGGATCCCAGCGCAATGCTGGCACTGGGTGCATGTCACCTGATTGAGTCGGAAAGGTTTCTGAAGATGCATGAGCAGCAACAGAAAAAGGCACCTGCTGAGACATCATCCATATTGCTGGAAAAGGCCAGCAGCAAACGTAAGGAAGCTTATAAGCAGTGGGCAACAGCCAACCTGTTGAATGCTGAGCAAACCCGGAGCCAGCTAAGATCCTGGTTTATTCAGTACGCATTGAACAATGGTACAATCAGCCAGGCCAGTGATGTAGAGAAAATAAAAAAATTTCGCTCTGGCCAGCAGGGACGGCTGTCGGATCATTGGTTCAAACTACTCATTGACAGTGGTCTGTATCCCAACACCGAACCTCTGGCGTCCCCCGTTGCTATAACGCAACAGCTGGCCGACATAGCCAATCAATTTACTACGGTAAATAATTATTATCCGTATTCAGCCTTTGATTCCCCGGTTTTACTGTTTTCCAGATATGAACTCCTGCTTAAGACCCTGCGCGACAAGCCCGGCTATCTTCCCGAGCCAGACGATGAACACGAAGTGCTGTACAGGGCATTACATATTGCCATTTTTGCTGACCAGGCTCGCAGAACTCATCAGTTGACAACAATAAACGAATACTATTCAAGGAACTCATTTACCAACCAGCCAAGCTCCACTCCGGCCAGTAAATTAACCAGGGCTGTTACCAAGAGAGTCAGCGTCTTGAGATTTCAGGGCGCGGCTAAGAATATGTCAACCAGCCAAAGCCATGCAGTATTTGTCAGAACCAAAAAAGCGGGGCAGGCTGCTTCGTCTGCTACCTGGCTGAAGGGCCGGATACCATTTCCGGAACCGGAGGACCTGGTGACGGCATTCGCTTATATTTTCAACGTCATGACCTACCCCAAACCTAATGACAAAACCCGCATTTACAATATGCCCCGGCATCGCGAGAAAATGATGGAGGCTTTTCAATTGCTGA
>NZ_JAGHQV010000211.1:0-1276 GCF_017744175.1 Thalassotalea sp. G20_0
GCCAGAGGCATTGAGACCTCACCCCAAAGGCCGGTCTCTTTATTAAGAGAATGGAAGCATTACTCTTTAGTCATGATGGAAAACTTATCCTTGCAAAGCGGGGCGGACCATATATGACCCCGGTTTCCGGTTTTTGACCCTGTTCTTCACAAAAATAGATATGTTAAAGTAAATGTAGAAACGACTACTGGCTGAGGCAACCCATGAGACCATCGGCAGCATTAAAAAAATACCGGGCAAAGATCAAAGCCGTTATAAAAGAACATAAAGCAGCTAATGCCCGGGTATTTGGCTCTGTATTGAATGGAACCGACACCGAAACCAGTGACCTTGACATACTGATTGACCCGGGTCAGGACATGACCCTGTTTGATATTGGAGCGATTCGTCACAAACTCAAGCAGTTAACTGGTGTAGAAGTCGACATCCTGACTCCTGGCTCACTTTCAGACACGATCAGAGATGAAGTCCTTTTGCAGGCAAAGCCCATATGAAAGGGAAAAATGCACTGAGGCTAGTGGAGTATCTTTCTCACATAGTTGAGGCAGTGGGACGAATACAAGCGTACATCGCTGATTTGAAGAGTGAACAAGAATTTTACGAAAACACGCTCGTTCAGGATGCAGTCATCCGAAACCTTGAAATTATTGGTGAAGCCAGCAACAACGTTGATAAACACTTTCCTCAGTTTGTGAAAGACCACAAAGATGTACCTTTTATTTATGCCTATGAAATGAGAAATGCCCTTGCTCATGGCTACTTTAAAGTTGACCTTCCCATTGTCTGGCAAACCATTGAGAATGATTTGCCTGCATTAGCAAGCAGTGTTCAGAAATTAATTGAATCAATTGAATAGATGAGCCTGAGTATCTGTTGTGCAATAGCTCATTTTTGATAATACACGACGTAAATGTGCACAATGAAAGACCTAATGGAATGGTCCGCCCCGCTCCCAAAACGGCTTCAAATGAGCCAAAATAGAATGAGTTTGGTAGGACATCATTCAAAATAAGAAACGGAGCGAACCATCCATGGGCAAGGTTAACAAATCAGGAACTAATCAAAAAGGCCAGGTTGCTTTTCTCGGAATTGATCTGAGCAAAAAGAGTTTCCAGCTACATGGTGTTGATGCCAAAGGTCATGTGGTTCTCAAAAAGAAACTTAATCGCAAAGCACTCTTGCCCTTTATTGCTAATCTGCCTCAATGCGCTATTGGCATGGAAGCTTGTGGAGGTTCACACTACTGGTGTCGTAAATTTACCGAACTGGGTTATGA
>NZ_JAGHQV010000212.1:0-1276 GCF_017744175.1 Thalassotalea sp. G20_0
CGGTAAAGATTGCTGATCCGGATTGGTATGAAGAGCAATACGAGGATCTGGATTGGCAGCCATTTCATCTGGCCGTGAAAGACCGATATAAGGCACTGGTTGATGAAGGGCGAATAGATTTTGTGACGTTTCACCAGAGCTTCAGCTATGAAGAGTTTGTTGAAGGCATTCGGGCTATTGAGGAATCGGGGTCTCTCAGTTATCGAGTGGAGCCAGGTATTTTCAAAAAGATGTGTCGCAAAGCTGAAAACCGATCTGTGGGCGCTGTCAGTGCTGGTATTGGGGATCAGGCACGAGTCTGGAAGATTTCGATCGATGGAACGGGGCATAGCCAAACCCGGGACTATTGTTTAAAAAATGGTGAGATGAGAATCGGCTGGGGGCATGTTGGAGATCTTAGTCAGGACGATCGTAGCGATGATGAAATTCAAGCATTTGACAGTGAGGGCTCTAATAATCAAAACACTTTGATGGCCTTTGCTGAAGATGCTCAAGTTGGTGATCTCGTTCTATGTATCTCCAGTCGTACATCGGTACAGGCAGTTGGTGTAATTGAAAGTGATTACAGCTATGTGGATTCATCAGAGCCCTGTGGTGAGGGTTATAACCATCGTCGTTCAGTGAATTGGCTGGTTCAGGATGTTGATATTCCATTTATGGACTTGAATGGCGGCAAAGGCTTCACTCTGAAAACCTTTTACGAACTCTGGCGCCTGTCTCCAGCAAAAGTTCTGAAACGCCTTGAAGAGGACGGCCATCACATTTTTGAAAAAGAGATTACGTATAGTGCTTCTCAGGAACCCGTTGTCCTTATCATTGATGAAATAAACCGGGGCAATATTTCCAAAGTTTTTGGTGAACTGATTACTTTGCTGGAGCCGTCTAAACGAGCCGGGCAAAGTGAAGAACTATCTGTTTGCCTGCCTTATTCACAGGAACGGCTCAGCGTACCGGATAATCTGTATATTATCGGCACCATGAACACGGCAGACCGTTCTTTGGCGATGATGGATACAGCACTGCGTCGTCGTTTTGATTTTATTGAAATGATGCCGGATTACCGATTGCTCAGTGAAACAGTGGTTAGTGGTCTTAACATCGGTCAAATGCTGGAAGTGATGAACCGGCGTATTGAATTTCTGTACGACAGGGAACACATGCTGGGGCATGCTTTTTTCATGCCGCTGAATGATGCAACTGGTGATGATGAGCGTTTAGAGATATTGGCTTCTATCTTCAGCAATAAGATCATTCCTCTGCTTGAAGAATATTTCTA
>NZ_JAGHQV010000213.1:0-1271 GCF_017744175.1 Thalassotalea sp. G20_0
GCGGCTTACCCCTGTCTCGCGCTAGTTGGATTTTCCTGTCATTGAGGGTTTTCAGCAGTATCCCGGCATTCTTTAGTACTGCTTGTATTTCTTGATTATTTAAATGTATTCGTAGTTCATTTTGCTGGCTTACAGAAAATTCTGAAATTGATGTTTCACTGTTAATTTCTGTAGTGAGCGGTACATCCTCCATTGGTACTGGCATATCCTGCACCATCTCTGAGGTATGCTCATTGCCAGTTAACAGCCTGTTGTCGCTGGCTGTTGGTAGATTTATTGATATGTCCTCCCCCACAAGCGTGGAAGCTGCGTCAGCAGACTCAGTCTCCATTGGCTCCGCATTACCCTGAACCGAAGTCGAAGAAGAGTGCTCAATACACGAGTTATTGCCAGTAACACGCCTGAGCTTTATGGGGGGAATGGTCCCGGATTCAGGTTGCTGTTGATGCGGTGGAAACGCTCCAGAGCCCGTTGTTGTCTGTTCAATCTGGCGACCTGCCATGCTCCGCTTTCTTTTGCGTTTGCAGCTGGTTGACGGCTCGTCTCTTCCAGCTTCAGTGGATGTTAACCGGGATACAGTATCTGCGGTTGCTGAGGAGGAAGGTGACTGCATGGTTTATTTGAAGGTCCTCCCTGTTTCCAATTGGAGAATCGTTTGAGAATGGCAACGATAGAGTACGACCTTGTCAGTCCGGTAAAGTTCCAGGCAACCGGTATCAGAGAAGCCTGACCTTTTTGTCAGGCAGCCTGGCTGTGGGATGTGTTACTGGATAGCGCACCGCTGCAGCTACTCCAGATGAATACACGTCAACTGCCACAGCCTGAAAACTTAGGCCATCTAGCAGAATCACCAGTTTCAGGCGTGGATGGTCGTGTTTTGTCTGCGCCAGAAAACGTCTTATTGCCGCTTTTTCACAATCATTTTTTGTGGAACCATCCTGTCGGCAAATCGCTTCTGGCGCTAAAGGAATGACGGTTTTTCTGGGCGGATGGATGATACAGCCGCCTATAATATTGTGGTAAAAGGTTTGATTTTTCTTGCCCTCGTTTTTAATACAGCAGTCATCACATCGGCAGGTTCCCGAATAAAAGAGGCCAGTACCACCAATAGGAAGCAGATAAAGATCTTGGATGCTGTCAAAATATTCTGACACTGTTTTTATCAAGTAAGAAGCACTGAATTGCCTGACATTTTTCTGAATAGACGTACCCATGACTGACCCGACGACAACGATTGAGTAACATAATACAATTTCAGTCGAAGAATTGTG
>NZ_JAGHQV010000214.1:0-1260 GCF_017744175.1 Thalassotalea sp. G20_0
GCAGAAGAGAAGTACAGAGCCAGTGCTTTCATTTGACTTGATTCTAAAAGTTCATCTTCTTCATCACTGCTGTCGCCTCCAATGTCCGTAGAATAACCTTGCTGTTTAAGACATTGGCGGAGTTTGTTCTCATTATCAGTCAGTTTTTTTCCTGAGGGTACTCCAAAGCCTGCAAATATGCGGCAAGAAAGTTTCAGAAGACTCTTCTTTTCATCCGCGGGTAGCCATTGAATAAAGGCTTGCACTTTCGTCTTTTCCGGTAAGCCTTTGCCATGACACATGGAGGAAATATTGGTGACCAGTGCCCGGTCGAGCGGTTTGCCCTTAACGTCTTCGTCTTTGCCCTCCTGCCAGCCCTCTTTCAAGTAGGGCAGCGTCAGGAAGGCCTTCACGTCCTTATCTTTCGGTAAGCCTTTGCCATTACACATGGAGGAAATATTGGTGACCAGCGCCCGGTCGAGCGGTTTGCCCTTAACGTCCTCGTCTTTGCCCTCCTGCCAGCCCTCTTTCAAGCAGGGCAGGGTGAGGAAGGCCTTCACGTCCTGATCTTTCGGTAAGCCTTTAGAGGAACACATGGAGGAAATATTGGTGGCCAGTGTCCGGTCGAGCGGTTTGCCCTTAACGTCCTCGTCTTTGCCCTCCTGCCAGCCCTGTTTCAAGCAGGGCAGGGTCAGGAAGGCCTTCACGTCCTTGTCTTTTGGTAAGCCTTTAGAGGAACACATGGAGGAAATATTGGTGACCAGTGCCCGGTCGAGCGGTTTGCCCTTAACGTCCTCGTCTTTGCCCTCCTGCCAGCCCTGTTTCAAGCAGGGCAGGGTCAGGAAGGCCTTCACGTCCTGATCTTTCGGTAAACCTTTGCCATTACACATGGAGGAAATATTGGTGACCAGTGCCCGGTCGAGCGGTTTGCCCTTAACGTCCTCGTCTTTGCCCTCCAGCCAGCCCTCTTTCAAGCAGGGCAGGGTCAGGAAGGCCTTCACGTCCTTATCTTTCGGTAAGCCTTTGCCATGACACATGGAGGAAATATTGGTGACCATTGCCCGGTCGAGCGGTTTGCCCTTAACGTCCTCGTCTTTGCCCTCCTGCCAGCCCTCTTTCAAGCAGGTCAGGGTCAGGAAGGCCTTCACGTCCTTATCTTTCGGTAAGCCTTTGCCATGACACATGGAGGAAATATTGGTGACCAGTGCCCGGTCGAGCGGTTTGCCCTTAACGTCCTCGTCTTTGCCCTCCTGCCAGCCCTCTTTCAAGCAGGGCAGGGTC
>NZ_JAGHQV010000215.1:0-1255 GCF_017744175.1 Thalassotalea sp. G20_0
TGGTACTTTTTTAGGTAAAGGCTTTCCTTCATAAAAGGTCAGCCAAAGTACTTTCCACTCCTCATCGCTGACTACCCGATTGGCCGGTGTCTTTTCATTCCAGGCTTTGTCGTCCTTTTGTTTTCGCCTGTACGGTAGCACCAGAGCTTCTCTGATCTGCAGCAACCTGACTGCTACAAACATCAATATGACAGCCAGTCGTTGTATGTTTCCGGCACACAACAACCGTAACCGCTCAACACCTGCACCGGTTTTCCAGGCTTTATGAAACTCTTCTATTCGCCAGCGAAGCTCATAAAACCTGAGAACAATACGACAATCATCAAATGTATCTACAGCCTCTGAAGTCAATAGAATCCAGCGCAGCCGGTCTTCAGTATCAACTTCCACTTCTTCAGCCATAAGGATATTGACCGTTATTGGAGCCATTCGACCACCGGGTCTTTGCGGTGATTGAATGGTTACTGTCTTTTTCTTTACCTGTAGTGTTGCCTCGCGTGCTTTTCTTCCACCGCGCTGAGGAACATTAACCGTATAACTGCCGATGACGGACTCTTCAGCCAGAGCATCAAACAGTAGCCGGTCATCGTCAATCAATATGCGGTTCTGTGTTGCCCTGACAACAAATCGTCTGGCATTAGTAAGCCGGTGCTGGATGTATTCATAAATATCTGCCTCCCGGTCGCAGACACTGATAACCTTCGCTATCTGATCACCCAACCTGTGTTCAATATTCTCTGCAGACCTCTGCCATTTAAAACTTTCTTTTTCTTCGTATGGACGTTGCTTGCGCTGATGTTTTTTGCCTCTTTCCTCGTCGTCTCTTATCCAGCGTTGTTGATCGATCAAACCAATGGTTCTCTCAGAGTCCGCATCCAGTAACATGACTGAGTGCGCCCAGAGACCTTTGGATATACTGTTTTTCGGCCCGCCGATATCACCCAACTCTGATCTGGCAGAGTGTTTGTAACTGAGCGTGGTGCTGTCCTCAATGGCCAGTATGAGTCGTGAGTTGTTTGCAGCGATCACTGTCGCCTGAAATCCGGCCTCAGCAATGGCATCAGGTTCTACTGCTTCATTTTCGATGAGACGATAAGCACCTTCAACAGCAGCAAGGTTGCCACTGCAAGAGGCTGCCAAAGAGGAGCCGGTATTTGCAGACAGGTCACCTGCTACCTGTACCAGCCTTTTGGTTCGACGTTTATCACCCAAGTCAGCGCATCCGAAAGTCTGTTCAGCCCATTGTTGAGGGGGG
>NZ_JAGHQV010000216.1:0-1252 GCF_017744175.1 Thalassotalea sp. G20_0
GAGTGCTTTTTATACGCTTCCTGTTTGGTATGAATGAGAAATTCTTACAATGATCAATACTATCATTTAAAAAATGAATAAATGACGTACTCTCTTCACTTTTTAAAAAGTGGGTGTCCTTTTTATTTCCTGTTGGAAGCTCCCAGTGTAGCGACAAAAATCTGTGCTTGTCGTACTTCACCGGTGTACTGGTCAACGACAGGCATCGTTTGACCTGCATAGTCAATAAAGAGCTTATCTCCGGCTATATGGTTTTGCCGCATGACCACATCCACCTGGTTCTTCCATGAGCGATATTGGTCACTGAACCAGCTGTACTGATAACCATCCGGATGACAGGCTTTGTACTCCTGCCAAAGTCGCATCAGGGTCATACCGGGATGCCGCAGTTCCTGATGAATTTGACTCCAGTCAGGCTGAGCCTGCTTGTTCCTGCCTGATGATGGTTTGACGGGGAACAATTGCTGCTCCAGCGTATGCTCATCAATGGAGTCAGGCAGTGGCCAGGTCAGTTCAGAAACCGAAAGCCGGGCCAGATAATCTTTAACGGTTGAGCGGGAGATATTGCAGCTTTGGGCGATCTTTCGTTCACTGAGGTTGTGCTCAAATTTGAGCCTGAAAACTTCACGAATTTTGCGCATGGGCAGTCTCTTCATGATGCAATCCCGTCATCCTTGAAAGGGTCTCAAGAACGAGGGTAACGGTTATTGAAATAGACTGCGCCGCTGGCTGGAAAAGGGTGGCCGGATGTTACCGGAATAGGTGGCCGAATGTTTCCGGAATCAGTGGCCGGATGTTACCGGAATGGGTGGCCGAATGCTTCCGGAATACCCACTAGATTGAACATTTCTGAGAAAGTGGAAGTTGGCTTCATTAAAAAGTAATTATATGTCGACTGGGCTGCACGTATTTCTTCCCCAGACGATGTTAGGTACCAATCTTTGGCGAACTGCTTCAAAATTCGCTGCTCTCGTGGAGCAAATCGTTGTAAGTTAAATTGCTTATGAAAGCCTGGGTTAACGATACTTTTGTTTAACATCTATATCTTCTTGAGGTTTACGATGATTTTGCTTGTGACGTTTAACGCCGCATTCAGGTGCGCCGAAGGCGTCACCTGGAATGCTGTGTTAGCCGTACATTGAATTAAGTAGCACTATTGATAACATAATTTGGAGTGTTACTAATGAGAATATTTGGATTGTTTTCAACAGCGATGGATATTGTTGAATGTTTTAGATCCGCAAGTGTCTGT
>NZ_JAGHQV010000217.1:0-1241 GCF_017744175.1 Thalassotalea sp. G20_0
GGTGTGAACTCCCGGGCTTTTCAACACTGAACAAAATGGCTATCAGTGCCCGACATAAGTTCAACAGCAACCTCTACTTAAGCTATTGGCAGAAGCTTTCAGCGAAAGGTAAAAAGCAGCTAACCGAATTGCTGGAACAGGAATCCTGGGATCGACTTAAGCCCATCAATAGAAAAGTGAGTCGCAATAGTGCTTCCGTGCTTCTCAATCAACTGCAATGGTACCAGGATATTCGGAAAAACCTTCCTGTCCTGCCGGAAATGACACCTGAAAAGTGCCGGGCATTGGAGCTTGAAGCTTGCGCCCAGAACCGATCAGATATGGAAAGCATAAAACCGGAGAAACAGGCTTTACTGCTTGCTTTGCTGTTGCGCTACCGGCACGCCCAGGTACTCGATGACATTGCCAGTATTTTTTTGAAATTGCTTCGGAGCATTCATAACAGGGCACAGACCAAACTGCAGGAGTGGCAGAAAGGCAAGACGAAGCAACAGGAAAAGCTCATTGCCCAGCTAAAAGCGGTCAGTCAGGCTTACCAGCAGGAAAGCACAAGCCCAGACCCTACTCTTGAATCCATTGGCCAAGCCCTGAAAAACAAACCTCAGGAAGTCATCAAAGCTTGCAGTGAACTGCTGGAATACTCTGATGGCAACTACCTGCCTTTCACCGTTCCTTCTTACAGATACCATCGAGCCAGCCTGCTTACCGCAATGTCGTTATTCACTTTGAGGACGGCCTGTAATGACTATCGACTGATACAGGCATGGCATTTTGTCAACAAGCACCAGAAGTCACGCAAAACCTGGCTGGATATGAGTGATACACAAATCAGTTGGGACTGGATACCGGCCAGAAAGTGGTGGAGGCTGGTTACCGGCACCGATAAAAAGACAAAACAAGTCGTAAAGGTACACCGGCTTTATCTGGAGCTATGCCTCCTGACTCTTGTTGCTGAAGGCCTGCAATGTGCAGATCTTTTTATTGAAAACAGTACCGAATTCAGTGACCAGCGTCTGCAGCTCATCAGTGATGATGAGTACCGGGACGGCGTGGCTGACTACTGTGATATGGTCGGTTTCCCTACTGATAAAGTCGCCTTCTGTCAGGATCTGAGACAGCGCCTGAAAGCTGTATGTCAAAAAACGGATATGGCTTTTCCAAGTAATACTCAGGCAAAGATAAAGGGTGGCGAACTGGTCATCTCTCCTATTCGTGCCGAAGAGAAACCCGCTGAACTGGAG
>NZ_JAGHQV010000218.1:0-1240 GCF_017744175.1 Thalassotalea sp. G20_0
AGCGACTCCGCCTGTTCGGTTAACTTATCAATTACCCTGGACACGACCCGGGCATCACCGGCAAACAGGCCGTTCACCAGCTCACCTACCCATGCAGCACCGTCGTGTATCCCTTGCCGGGTCAATTTCCCAAGCACCGCTTCGGCAGTAATATATGGGTGTTTTTGCAGAAGTGATTCCACCTGATCGGCCACTGCGCTGACCATCCCGGCAAGCCCTTCACCCAGCATTCGGTCAACTTCGCGGGCTATCATCGTGGCTGAGTCTGCCGTTTCCTCCCCGGCAGTGATCTCGGTAACGGTTGCTGTTTTCCAGTCTCCGGATTGCAAACGGTCACTCAGCAGTTCAACCATTAATTCAACCGTGGCTGTGGTCAGAAACGCCGGTAATTGTGTGGTCAGCGCCGTGCCGCCCTCTAAGGCATTCACGTCGTCACATTGTTCACCGTTGCGCCTCGCAGTAAACAGCGCCCCTTCTTTGACGACAAGGTTCATAACCTCCCGGATACTGCCCTCAAGGATCGGCTTGACCGCCTCCAGCTGATCACTCTGTTTAATGACCAGGTCAACGGTTTCATCAGCCAGGTTACCCAACTGCTCTGCAACGGCCTGACGGGCATCATGCCAGTGGTCCTGCTGATTTTGATGGTCCGCTGTCGTTTTCTTATCACGGCTGCCGGGCTTTTCCTCTGGCTTCTGCGCTTTCGCCGCCTGGCGCAGGTCAGCCACAACGCCGTGCTTATCGTCTGCCCCCTTTTCCATCGCAGCACTTAGGGCTTGCAACCGTCTATGCAGGAGCCTTTCCAGTTCCGGCAGGGCTTTGTCCATGCTTGCCCGGGTCAGTGCTTTTACATCTTCTGCAAGGTTGTCCTTATGCTTGCTGACGCTGTTTACCAGCGCATCCACTCCGTAAGTGGCCAGCCTTTCCAGTACCTGACCTTTCTGAACCTGGTCCTGTACGAACGGCATCACGGCGTTTCTGAGCGCTGTGGATTCTGATGCCTGGTTTCCGAGCGTCGCTGCCTCGCCCGTCACGCCGGTCAGCAGTGGTTCTACCAGGGTATTTCCACGGCGAACCAGGATCTCCTTTACGACTTCCAGGTTCTGCTGCCCTGTTGCCTGATCCACGGTTGTTAACCAGCCAAGCCCGTGAGTTGCCAGGGTCTGCACCAGCGACTCCGCCTGTTCGGTTAACTTATCAATTACCCTGGACACGACCCGGGCATCACCGGCAAACAGGC
>NZ_JAGHQV010000219.1:0-1225 GCF_017744175.1 Thalassotalea sp. G20_0
AACAATCCCCCCCCCGATGCCGGCGTGTGCCAGGGTACCCGAGGTTTCGACCGTGCTGTTCACCGCCGTGGTGTTGGCAACCGTTCCTGAAACGTCCCCCCCACCGATGCCGGCGTGTGCCAGGGTACCCGAGGTTTCAACCGTGCTGTTCACTGCCGTGCTGTTGGCAACCGTTCCAAAAACGACCCCCCCCCCGATGCCGGCGTGTGCATTTTCACCCGAGGTTTCGACCGTGCTGTTCACCACCGTGGTGTTGGTAACCATTCCTCCACCGCCAACCAAGCCCGCCCCAATGCCGGCGTATGCATTGTCACCCGAGGTGGAAATATGTACATTTTCGGCCCGGATATCACTGACTGTGCCGTTCGCAGTACAGGCTGCCAACCCGGTCGTCTTCGTTGAATTTATATGGGTATCAGTAAAGCCAAGGCGACTGATGTTGCCTTGTTTCAGAGTATCAACTAAACAGTCAGACAGGCCACTGATGGTACGGCGCTGCCCATCGTACTCCCCGGTGAATGGATGGGTATCATTGCCAATGGATTGATAGTCTTTAGTGACAACAATATTCGCTGTCTGTTTATAGGTACCGTCCAGTGGATAGTCGGGATGTCGGCCAATCTTGGCCAGGTCTTCTGCATCATTAATTTTTATGGGTGTTGATGCTGTAGCGGCTGTTGATGCTATGGTGGGTGTTGACTCTTTAGCGGCTGTTGACGCTGTAGTGGGTGTTGACTCTTTAGCGGCTGTTGATGCTGTAGTGGGTGTTGACTCTTTAGCGGCTGTTGACGCTGTAGTGGGTGTTGATGCTGTAACGCCTGTTGACACTGTAGCGGCATTCACCGGGCAAGCATTACTGTTCGAAAAATCCAGCGCATCCAGAAATTCAGTTCTCGAAGAACAATTGGCTGTTAACACACGTAGGTCTGCTTTTTGGCAAAGAAGCTGATCATTGGAGATAGATCCAGAATTCTCTAAAATGTCATTGACATAGCTGTTCAACGCCGTGGTGTGGGCAACCGTTCCTCCATCTAAAACCGCCCCCCTCCCGATGCCGGCGTGTGCATCTTTACCCGAGGTTTTGACCCTGCTGTTCACCGCCGTGGTGTGGGCAACCGTTCCTCCAGGGTAAACCGCCCCCCCCCCGATGCCGGCGTGAGCATCTTTACCCGAGGTTTTGACCCTGCTGTTCACCGCCGTGGTGTTGGCGACCGTTCCTCGAACC
>NZ_JAGHQV010000021.1:0-105174 GCF_017744175.1 Thalassotalea sp. G20_0
GACGGCTCGTCTCTTCCAGCTTCAGTGGATGTTAACCGGGATACAGTATCTGCGGTTGCTGAGGAGGAAGGTGACTGCATGGTTTGTTTGGAGGTCCTCCCTGTTTCCAATTGGAGAATCGTTTGGGGGTGACAACGATAGAGTACGACCTTGTCAGCCCGGTAAAGTTCCAGGCAACCGGTATCAGAGAAGCCTTACCTGTTTGGTCAGGCAGCCTGGCTGTGGGATGTGTTACTGGATAGCGCACCGCTGCAGCTACTCCAATACACGTCAACTGCCGCAGCCTGAAAACTGACGTATTCATAATTTCTGAAAACCTAAGAGAGCCAGCAGCTTTCACTGCTAAGAAAAATCACTATCGCCACCCTGAAAATTCTGATTATCTTGCCAAATCATGATGTGTCAAAAGCTATCTTCTGTGCTTTAGCACCATGGGCAATGGCTTTAAACAAACTGTCCCAGCTATCAATCATTCACATGAGAAAGAAGATTGAGGGGAAAGTTATTGGCGCAGGGGAATTTATGAGTCGTGTTATTTTTCTCATCAACGATTTTGTGATGATGAACCAGGCCTTCGTCATAAAGGGCATTCATAGCCTCAATAAGCGACTCATGGTTACCATCCTTGGCCACGATGATAAAGTGCCAGCCATACTCTCTGATCAGAGAAATGGTCGTGTTTTGTTGCAGCAGTCATCACATCGGCAGGTTCCCGAATAAAAGAGGCCAGTACCATCAAAGGAAGCAGATAAAGATCTTTCAACTTGCCACATTGGAATGCATAAGCTTGCAGAGCACCATTGCGCTGAACGACAGAAAACAATTCTTTAAACGGCTTCTTCAACTCAATTGGATTAACCGGGTCAACAACCTCTCTCATCCTTTTGTATCGGACGGGACTTTGCCGCCTTTTACGTGGTAGAGCTTTTCAAGATTATGGCAACAAATTTCATCAAGCCGCTCTTCATCGAATCCTAATAGTGAACCGAACCTTCTGTATCTCAGGTGGCTGTAGTGCTTCAGGATTCATCGGGAATTGCTGTTTATACGGCTTCTTTAACCTTTTTTACATCGTCAAGACGGATTGACCCCGTTGTCGCCGCCTTCACAAATTTTTTGATATTATGCGCCGTGCAAACCAGTGAAAACTCTGCTGCCATTTTCTCTTCTCCGCGAAGGCTGAAACCTCGGAATCCCGAATTTTTGATCTGCCCAAACGGTGGCTCTGCAATAACTTTACGACGTTCGTAAACTGATTTGGCTTCGGTGCTTTCCATTTTCTTATTCATAGCCTGCCGTGCAGATTCAAACCGGTCGGTGCGGATAACCCGGCCAGGCTCTTTTTTTGCACTACTGCATCTCGAACGATATGGACACTCTCTGCACACCTCTTTGTTGGCCCGGTAGCTCTTTCTTTTAGCCTTGCTCAAGGGGTTCGTGATCAGCCGTTCATTGGCCGGACAAACGAACACATCGGCTCAGCATCAAAGGCAAGCTCTGCGATAGATAAAATGTACCTTAGTACCATTTTTCCCCGCAGGAGTGCCTACTTACTCGCTTGTTGCTCAGGAGCAAAGCCAGGTTATGCATTACCCCGCAAGTACCTGGGAACTATTTTTCCAACTGGGTATCTAAAAGAAAGAATTATCTCAAGCCATAAACAGGAATTAAACCAGCGTATGGGCTTGTATCTCAACAGTTAATAATGGAAGTATCTGTATGAAAGATATGAACCCACCTTTGGTTTCCAAATTCAGCGTTGGCGTTTCAGATTCTACTGCCCCTTCTGACCGCCAGGCGGAGATTCGAAAGGAAGTGACCGCTTTCTTCAGGCAATGCTGTCTGGCTGACGTTCCCGGCTCCGGCTATTGCCAGTCCAAAACCCACCAGCATCAATGTGACCTGTCCGCATTCACCAATTGGGATCACTTCGTCCCCGCGCCAGTGAATGCCACTCTTTTCCACTTCCACCAGCGCGGGGGGGCTTCTGGCAGTAAAACCATCACGATAGAGCCAAGCAGGAACCCGACACTCGTACTCCGATCTGGGCCTCGGCCTCCCGTTCTAAGGCTTAGGGATCCGTCTGCGCCAGGCTCTGTACAGAGTCCTCCATCTGCCAGACCTGAGCATTCCTTGCCCGTGGAGGGTGCAGTAGGTGGCAGCAGAGCAGCCGAACTGCCATCAGGGAAAATCTTCCTGCTCGACCGGGTTAAAAAGCTGGCCAAAGAATCAGAACAAGTGGCTGACCAGCTGACTAAAGTCGATAAAGACTCCACTACAGGTGTTCAGCTGGAAGCAAGGCAGAAACGCATCAATGACAAAATAAACTCCTGTAAAAGCATCTATCAGAATCGTTACGGAACGGACCTGCTGAAACAGTTTTTGCAGTGGCAAAAAGCAGTACGCAGTGCTCTGTGCAACGAAGATTCAACAAGCCCACAGGCGTTTGATCAGCTGCAAAATCAGATAAGTGACCATCTCGAAGAAATAGAACACTTTTTGATCAAGGGCTATCACGACGAATGCAATAGTCTCTTGCAACAACTGCACAGGGCAAAAGCCAGAAAGGAGAGCAATGATCGCGCCATCTTTGTGCAGGATTTGATCAACACCAACAATCCGGTAATGCCCAACTTTTTACAGAGTGGCGATGACCTGCACCTGTACCATTACTTTGAACATCTGAGACAGTACCTGGCAAGCCTGGAATACATTTTGAAATTGCCTGATCTCAGTGCTGAGGACCAGCAACAGAACCGACTAAATATCATCACGACCACGGCAAAAGTGGAAAGAATCGCCGATTGTTTCGGAATTATTTCCCGTTACTCCCGCCTCCATAAGGACTCAGGTCACCTGTATCCTAACCAGCTTGCTGAAATGCAACAGATAATCAGAAAAGGCAAACGCCTCAGCTCCACAACCCCCTCACCCAGGGATCAGGAGCGCCGGGCACTGGTGGCAAAATTGAAACAGGAACGCCCTGAAGTCGCCATTGATGCCGAAGCCCTTTTGGATATGGATGAGGAGGATTTCCAGCTGGTGATGGCACTGCAAGGGCAAAAACCACTGACCGAAGCCCACCGGAAAACCCTGGAAAGAAATGGCTGGCAACAAACTGATCGTCACAATCTTGTGGTCAACCGAGGTCCTGAAAAGGTCCTCATCCTGATCAATGAAGACCGGTATCAGCTAATAGATAGTACAAGTGGTGACATCATCGGCTCACTGACCCCTGATCGTTGGGAGCGAATCAAACAGCGCCTTAAAGATGAGGGGCGCAGCATCGACCAGGTTACCCGCCAGATGGTTATTGAGGATTTCATCCAATTCCCAATATCGTCCTATCAGTATCGCTGGAGTCATAACGTTTACGAAGACCAGCAAGGCGTTAACCTAATAAGTGCAAGGTGCTCCGCAGGTGATTGAATTTACTGAAGAACTCGCTGATTTATTACAAAAGATATTTTCGGTAAGCACTATTCCGAAATTCACGCATAACCTATTGAATAAGATGTAAAAATTTCTGGAATGAAAATACTTTTGCACATTTTAGGTTAACGGCTAGGAAGACCAGTAAATGATCTCGTGGTTCCAGTAGGAATGCCTGCCGGGTCAGTCGTTAGTAAAATCAAACTTAATGATAATGATTTGCATTTGATATTTTTTATAATTATTATCCTGCCGTTGTTTATTCTCATTGCGTATTTTTTTTCAGCATGAGAACCAAAAGAAGCAGGCGGTCATTGGCGACTGTCAGAAGGCAACTGGTGGCTGTCAAAGCCTACACTGGTACAGATTGAAATTCATGAAGTTTTCAAAAAATACGCTGGCGCTGGCTGTGATGGCGGCCACCGTTTCTCTTGCGCAAACCTCGCCTGTTCTGGCTGAAACTGCCTCAGAAAGCACCGATAAAAATTATCAGCCGACTCTGATGAATCAAGTGACTGTAACAGCCACACGTTCTGAAAAGCAGCTTAAAGATGTGTCTGGTGCTGTGACTGTTATAGACAGTGAGCAGTTGGAAAATGACATAGTACAGAACATCCGGGACATGGTGCGCTATGAGCCGGGAGTACAGGTAATTTCTGGTCGTGGTGGCCCTGATAGCTTCACTATTCGTGGTATGGGTGGTAATCGGGTGAAGATTACTGTGGATGGTGTTAACCAGGCTCAGCAGCTGGATGCCGGTGGTGACTTTTTACGTTCCCAGCGTAATTTCGTTGACGTAGAAACCTTGAAAGCGGTTGAAATTGTTAAGGGGCCTGCTTCCAGCTTGTACGGTAGTGATGCTATTGGTGGTATGGTCGCATTTCAGACCAAAGACCCCTCTGACTTACTTGCCCGTGGAGGCGATGACAGCTACGCCGGAGTAAAAGCAGGCTATTCCAGTGCCAACGAAGGTTTTACCGAGACTCTTTCTCTGGCCAATCGCACTGGCAAGCTCGAGACTATGGCAATCTACACCCGGCGCGACCACAAACAGATGGATACCCACAGCGGTGCTGATGTGGATGGCAATAATCGAGGTCAGGCTAACCCATCAGAAACTGGCCTTAATAACCTGCTGACTAAAGCTAAATATCAGATTAACGACAGCCATCGTGTTGGTTTGACTGGTGAGATTTTTCAGTCCAAAACTGATGTTGAACTGAAAACCCTGAACCCGTCCACGACCAAAGGTAAGGATGAGAACACCCGTTATCGTATTGGTTTTGAGCACCAGTGGGATGCCGGTCTGGCTCTGTTCGATAGCCTCGACTGGCAGATCAACTGGCAGCAGAGTAAAAGTACGATGATAACTGATCGTCCAGCCTACGTTTTTCCGGGAATGGCTCCCTTCCCCCACCGGGAAATGGATTACAACTACGAAGAGCGCGCTATTCTCGCTGGTGCCCAGTTTAATAAGAATCTGCTGTTGGCTGATCTGGAGCATAATCTGATCTATGGATTTAATGCCAGTTACACAAAAGTGGATAACAGCAATACAGAGCACAACCTGGAGACTGGTGTTACTCAGGCTAAGGACTATATGCCAAAAACAGCAGCGACCAAATTGGGTCTGTTTATTCAGGACGATGTACAAATGACTGATCGTCTGAACCTGACTGCTGGTGTGCGCTACGACAAGTACAAGTTTGACCCGGACGGTATGATGGGCAGCACTGCCAATCCAAAACCGGCCTATTCCAGCGATGGCAGTAAAGTGACTGGACGATTAGGCACAGTTTATGACCTGACCAATGATCTTGCCCTGTTTGCCCAGTTCAGCCAGGGCTTCAAAGCTCCTGCTTACACCGATATGTATTATGCCTATGGAATGGGTGTGATTGTTGAAGCCAATCCTGACCTCAAGCCGGAAGAGAGTAACTCCTTTGAGCTCGGTCTGCGTGGTGAACACCAACTGGGCAGCTATGAAGTGACTGGTTTCCTGAACAAGTACAAGAACTTCATTGAGCAGGATATGGTTGGCAAAGATCCTGTTACTGGCAAGGATATTTACCAGAATCGCAATATCGGCAAGACAGATATCAAGGGGATTGAGTTGCGTAGTGAACTCTGGTTAGACGTCGCTATCAATGCTCCTGAAGGTACTACTCTGCGCAGCTCCGTGGCCTGGGCAGAAGGTAAGAACAAGTCTGACGATGAATATCTGAATACTGTTGCCCCGCTGAGCGCTGTGATCGGCCTGGGTTATGATGCTCCATCTGCATTATGGGGTGGTGAGCTGACCTGGACTCTGGTGAAGGGGAAGAGCGACGCCAAGGTGACGAATGTTGACCAGGGTACTGCCAAAGAGAAGGAGCAGTTCAACCCATCGGGATATGGCACTGTTGATTTGACGACTTACTACCAGCCTTCAGATAACCTGACCCTTCGGGCAGGCATGTTTAACATCACCGATAAAAAATACTGGCATCTCAATGATGTTCGTGGTCGTGCGACAGATTACGCGGGCCTGGACCGCTTTGCCCAGCCCGGCCGTAACTTCTCTGTCAGCGTGCAGTGGGATATTTAATCGTTCCGTTCACAAAGTCCCGGGGTTGTTGCGAAAAACAGCTTTCGCTCTGTCTTTTGCAACACCCCGGGTTCCCCATCGGAACGAGGAAAGCCGAGTTCCCTATTACGGCTTAACTTCCTGAATTACCGGTACTGATACAACAGATGCCTTATAAAGCTTATAAATGGTAATGCTATTAGTAACCACAAACGTTGCCTCAATCAGACTGCCACCAATAGACCCTGTCAACAGGTTGTGCACCAGCCAGCAGCAAGAGTTCAAAAGGATCAGTGATCGTAATCGAATGCCACGGGTGGAAAACAGGGCCCAGGTGGCAATAACCGAACCGATAATAGTGGGCACTTCATACCACTGCTCGACATTGGGCAGTGTCAGGCCGACCAGCAAAACAATGAACATGGCCATCAGGATTTTTGACTGACTTTTTACCGATGCGTAACTGCGCAGGCTATTAATAATCGCACCTATTGCCGCAACGGTTGCCCCCATCAGAACAAAGTGCAGTGCCATCACCAGGCTGAAGGCAGTCATTTGATAGCGGAATTTCACATCATCTTTTTGCCAGAAGGCCATGATGCCGATCAGGAAGGCAAAGCCACCAACAAGCTGGGCAATAAACATCACGGTTTCTCTGCTTATTAATTGCAGAATCTCCCGAAGGAGATTCTGTTGTAAATAACGGTAATCAGAAGCCAAACAGACGTGGCAGGATCAGGCTGATATCCGGGATGAAGGTGACTAACAGCAGGGTGATGAAGAGAACGGCGTAGAACGGCAGGATGTTTTTAATGGCATCCGAGATCTGCACGCCACTGACCGAACAGCCAACAAACAGTGCACTGCCCACTGGTGGTGTACAGATACCGATACAGAGGTTGAAAGTCATCATAATACCGAAGTGAATAGGATCAATGCCCAGGTCCATGGCTACTGGCAGCAGAATGGGTGTAAAGATCAGCAAGGCTGGCGTCATATCCATAAAGGTACCCACCAGCAGCAGGATCAGGGTAATGGTCAGCAGGATAACCGTTGGGTTATCAGACAATGCCAGCAAAGCCTCGGACACCATATAAGGAATGTCGGCATTGGTCATGGCCCAGGACATACCCATGGAAGCACCGATCAGCAGAAGAACGATGGCGGTGGTGATGGCTGAGTTCAGGATGATGTTTGGCAAATCTCTCAACGACACTTCTTTATAAAAGAAAATGGCCAGTACCAGGGTATAGACGACGGCAATACCTGACGCTTCTGTCGCTGTGAAGATGCCGCCGATAATGCCGCCCATGATCAGGAATACCAGGAACAGACTTGGCACCGCTTCCCAGGTGACTTTCAAAAACTGTCGGAAGGTCGGGCGGGCTTCTACCGGGTAACCACGACGTTTGGCAATAATGCCGGCAACGACCATGATGCCCAGCCCCATCAGAATACCGGGCAGGTAGCCAGCCAGAAACAGGGCGGCAATGGAGGTCCCGCCACTGACCAGGGAGTAAACGATCAGGGTATTACTGGGGGGAATCAACAGGCCGGTTGGGCAGGAGGCAATATTGACCGCAGCAGAATACGACGGGTCGTAGCCCTTGCTCTTCTGAATAGGCGACATTACACCACCAATCGCCGCTGCAGAAGCCACCGCAGAACCGGAGATCGAGCCAAACAGCATATTGGCCATAACGTTGCAGTGGGCCAGAGAACCCGGAAGACGGCCAGTAAGAATCTGGGCAAAGTTGATCAGACGGGAGGCGATACCGCCATTATTCATAATGTTGCCCGCCAGAATAAAGAAAGGAATAGCCAGCAGGGCAAAGTTATCAAGGCCGGTGGCCATCTTCTGGGCAATAACGGCAATGGCGGGTTCAAAAGGCAGTGCCAGCAAGATGGATGCAAGGCTGGACAGGGCAATAGCAAAAGAGATGGGTACCCCTAATGCCAGCAGGACCGCGAAGGTGCCAAACAGAGCAATTATTGAAAGCCAATCCACGATGTTTCTCCAGTTTTTATGATAATCCGGGACTATTGATTGGTACCCGCATTGTTCAGTGATCAGGGCCAGCGTGATAAGACGCTGAAAAGCTGCTTAATACGATTCAGGGCCATCCATCAGGCATCAGCCGTGCCACGGAGGAGATCGATAATGCTGAGAAGGCTGTAAAAAAGGATCAATGCGCCAGATACCGGAAGCGCCAGATAGATAAGGCCCATCGGCATACCCAGTGCCGGGGAGACCTGTCCCATGGCCAGTATTTTCAGGAACAGCTTGCCGCCGCCGTAAATCATCACGATCGACGCGAACAGAATGGTGGTGGCTTCAATAAACAGCTGAGAGATGCGTTTGCGCGTACCGGTCAGGTTCATGGTCAGCAGATCAATGGCGAGGTGCTTTTTCTGTCCGGAGGTATAGGCGGCACCGATCAGACCGGTCCACATGAAAAGATATCGGGCAAGCTCATCGGTGATGGTGCTTGGATCCCCCAGCAGATACCGGCTTAACACCTGCCATACGACACAGGCCACCAACGCGCACGATAGCAGAATCACCAGGCCTGCTAATGACCTGTTTACAGCATTAATAAGAGCTTGCATGACAGATTTCTACCTGATTCCTGTCCACTTGCCCGGGTTGAGGCAAGCTGGTCTGACCAATATTGAGTGTCGCGCTATGATAGGAGAGAGTTCCTGTCGTCTTGTTGATACAGGTCAAAGAGATTGGAATTGGATAAAGTCTGTTTTTGTCAGTTTATTGTTGTCATTAATAGTCTGGAATGGCCGTGTAGCAGCCCAACCCCGTTTTTTTGATATTGGTCAAACTATTTGAAAATATCACAGAGATTTACAACTTCTGTCTTTTACTGGATGGTCCGACTGAGATAGCCTACCGCACATTGGTATAACAAGTGGGTTGGAGCCAGTCAGACTCAATCTTGATTCCGGCAGGCTTCCCGCCTTTATTTCTTAAAAACAGCAAGAAAGGTGATCTCAAATGGCAATCAATAAGCTGGTTAGTAGTATCGTTGCTACTGCAGTACTGGCCTGCAGCGCTTCCGTATCTGCCGCCACCCTGAAGCTGAGTCATAACCATGACCGGAATCATCCGGTGCATGAAGCTATGCAGTTCATGGCCAAGCGTGCCAAAGAACTCAGCGGAGGCTCCCTGAATGTGCGTATCTATCCTGATGCCACCCTGGGTTCACAGCGTGAGTCCACAGAGCTGCTGCAAATTGGTGCCCTGGATATGGTGAAGTCCAATGCCAGTGAACTTGAGTCTTTTGAGCCCTCCTACTCTGCGTTCAATATGCCTTACCTGTTCCGGGATAGAGATCACTTCTATCAGGTGACCATGGGTGCCATCGGTGAAAAGATTCTGGCTTCTTCCGAAGATAAAGGCTTTATCGGCCTGACGTATTACGATGCCGGTTCCCGTAACTTCTATGCCGCCAAGCCCATTCAGTCTCCTGCGGACCTGAAAGGTATGAAAGTACGTGTTCAGCCAAGCCCGACAGCGGTGAGTATGGTTGAGCATATGGGAGCATCTCCGACCCCGCTGGCTTACGGTGAGCTGTATACTGCACTGGACCAGGGTGTTGTGGATTCTGCAGAAAACAATATCACCTCTTTTGTGACCAGCCGTCACGGTGAAGTGGCCAAAAAGTTCAGTTTCAGTGAACACGCCATGATCCCGGACGTACTGGTGATCAGCAAGATTACCTGGGACAAGCTGAGTGCTGACGAACAGACCGCACTGAAGCAGGCTGCCCGTGAATCTTCCATGGAGATGAAAGAGCTGTGGGCCGCTTCAGAAGACAAGAACCGCAAATACGCAGAAGAGAAAATGGGTGTTACCTTCATGTCTATTGACAAGACACCTTTCGTGAAATCTGTTGAGCCGATGTACGTAGCACTGAAGAAAAACAATGCAGAGCTGTCCGTTATTGTTGAAGAAATTCGCAACACGGGCGTTTGATTCGCTTTCTGCCACTGAAAAAAGGACCGCCATACGGCGGTCCTCTTTTTACCAAGTTGATGTCGTTTGTAAAACTGCAATTAAATCAGAACCATACCGTCCTTTCCTGAAAAAGGATGATCCAATTTTTCGTTTTGGTATAACAGTTTTGCGAAGGTATGTTTGTCACTAACCCATCGATCAGTCAGCAGCCGTTATGTCATCTCAAGCCTATTCGCTACACCCCGACCGCCTTTTTGATGCTGATAGCAGCATTCGCAGCGTAGCTCGTGCCCTGTATCAGGAAATAAGACATCTGCCCATTGTCAGCCCCCACGGTCATACTGACCCGTCCTGGTTTGCTGACAATAAGCCTTTTGGTAATCCAGCGGCTCTGCTGCTCCAGCCTGATCACTACGCTTTTCGTATGCTCTATAGCCAGGGCATTACCCTGGAAACCCTGGGTATCCCTGCCAGAGATCCAATGACTGAGGTAGAACAGGATCCACGCCAAGCCTGGCAGGTTTTTGCCGATCACTACCATCTGTTCCGTGGCACGCCAAGCCGTATGTGGATGGATCATGCCATGACCGAAGTGCTGGGTGTTGATCAGCCACTGAACAGTAAAAACGCCCGGTCAATTTACGAACATATCGATGCACAGCTGAAAACCGACGCCTTCCTGCCACGCCGTCTCTATGAACGATTCAATATTGACGTTCTGGCTACCACCGAAACTGCAGTGGACACGCTGGAGAGTCACCTGCGTATTAACGACAGTGGCTGGAAAGGCCGGGTGATTACGACGTTCCGTCCCGACTCGGTAACAGATCCTGAGCATCCCGATTTTGCCGCGCATATGGCGCTGCTGGCGGAACAGACCAGCGAGGATATTCATAACTGGTCAAACTATCTCAACGCCCTGCGTAAGCGTCGTGCCTTCTTTAAAAGCACCGGCGCAACCGCAACAGACCATAGTTACCCGACGCCTTATACCACGGTGTTAAACGATGAGGTGTGCCAGAATCTGTTGACCAGGGCACTGGCAGGCACCATTACCGGACAGGAAGCCGATCAGTTCCGTGGCCATATGCTGGTGGAAATGGCCCGCATGTCCCAAGACGATGGTCTGGTGATGCAGATTCATTGTGGTGTGTTCCGTAACCATAACCAGTCACTGTTCAAGCGCTTTGGTGCAGATAAAGGTGCGGATATTCCGCTGAAAGCTGAATTTGTCCACAACCTTCGCCCGTTGCTGAATGAAGTGGGCAATGACCCGAATCTGACCATCATCCTCTTCACGCTTGATGAAGATGTGTATGCCCGGGAACTGGCACCACTGGCAGGGCATTACCCGGCACTGAAGCTGGGACCTGCCTGGTGGTTCCATGACAGCCCGGAAGGCATGATGCGTTACCGCCGGATGGTGACGGAAACCGCTGGTTTCTATAACACCGTTGGTTTTAACGACGATACCCGTGCATTTCTGAGTATTCCGGCCCGTCACGATGTTGCCCGTCGTGTGGATTGTAACTTCCTGGCATCTCTGGTGTGTGAGCACCGCATAACCGAAGAAGAAGCCTTTGACCTGGCCCTTGAGCTGACCAGTGGGCTGGCCAAAAAAGCTTATCGCCTGTAATAGCATTAACAACCAGAGATGCTTCAATGATTAATAAAAAGCTGCAACACGAAAAAATCGTAGCCAATGGCTACGACGGTACCGAGCTGACCGCCGGTATTGTTCATATTGGCCTGGGTGCTTTCCACCGTGCTCACCAGGCGCTGTACACCCATGAAACCATCGCCGCTACCGGGGCGTTCCACTGGGGAATCTGTGCAGCCAACATTTTTGGCGGCCAGGAGCTGGTTCAGGACCTGCAGGAGCAGGACAACGCTTACACCGTTACCGAGATGAATCCGGACGGCTCCCGTACAGTAAAACTGGCCACGGCCATCGCCCGGTCACTGGCCGTTGAAGAAGACCGCAGGCCGTTGCTGGAAATTATGTCGGCAGAGACCACACGCATTGTCTCTCTGACCATTACCGAGAAGGGCTACTGCCTGAACCCGGCAACCGGCGAACTGATGATCGACAACCCGCTGATCGCCCATGACCTGGAAAATACCCATAACCCGAAGACGGCACTGGGCGTGATTGTTGCGGCACTGGGACAGCGTAAGGCTAAGGGTCGACTGCCCTTTACGGTATTAAGCTGTGACAACGTACCCGACAATGGCAAACGTGCCCGGGCAGCGGTCATTCAGATGGCAGAGGCGATGGATAAAGAGCTGGCCGCCTGGATTCGTGAACACGTGGCTTTCCCATGCACCATGGTTGATCGCATTGTACCGGCCATGACGGAAGAGAGCTTTGCCGATGTCCAGTCTTACCTGGGCTTTGCCGACAAAGGTGCCATTGTTACCGAAGCCTATCGGCAGTGGGTGATTGAAGATCACTTCACCATGGGGCGTCCTGAATGGGACAAGATAGACGGCGCGATGTTTGTATCCGATGTTCAGCCGTACGAAGAGATGAAGCTGCGTATGCTCAATGGCAGTCACTCGATTCTTGCTTACCTTGGCTACCTCGCAGGTTACGAGACCATTGACGCCTGTATGCAGGATGAACAGTTCGTGAAGGTGACCCGTCACTATATGAACCATGAAGCGGCGGTCACCCTGGAAATGCCAGAACCCACCGACTTTGCCAGCTACGCCGAGAAACTGATTGAGCGCTTCAGCAACCCGGGCCTGAAACACAGAACCTGGCAGATTGCCATGGATGGTTCCCAGAAAGTGCCGCAGCGCTGGTTGAATGCCGCAAGAACACTGCTGGCGGAAGAGAAATCGCTGGCGGCTATTGCCCTGGGCATTGGTGGCTGGATGCACTATGTCTCCGGTACGGATGAGCAGGGTAATGGGATTGATGTCCGTGACCCGATGGCCGAGCAGCTGAAGGCCGTTGCCATTGCCCATCAGAGTGAGCCTGCGCAGCTGGTTAAGGCTTTCCTGGCACTGGATGCGGTGTTCGACCCTGCCCTGGCGGCCAATGAGCACTTTGTTGCAGCGGTAACCGACGCCTACAACACCATTCGTGAGCAGGGTGCCAAACAGGCCGTAGCTTTGCTGGCTGAGCGTATTTAAACGACCTGTTTGAGCCGCTATCGGAAGATATCAAGAAGCGCACCGGTGACTATCAGCGTCAGTGAGAAATGCTTCGTTCCACTGCCTATTCAACAGACGTCGATTTCATCTTTTCTAACGTTCTAATATACGACTGCAGCGTATTCAGTAACGTTGATGACTCCAGATAGAGGGCATGGCTGTCAGAATTCCCGTTCTGTGGTCCTGTCTCTGTCTGGCTATGTGCGTTGAACAGATCTTTTGTTTCTTTCTCAAGGGCTTTGTGCAAACCTTCCAGCAGGTGAAGGGTGTCTGTGATGCGGTTAGCGTGTTGTTGCCTTTCATCTTGAGCAGAAGGGTGAGTATCTTGCAGGCGGTGAATAAGATCAGAGGCGTAGTCGACACCTTGTTTCAGTGGCTGTAATGCTTCTGTCAGATTGGCTGGTTTCTGGCTGACCAGCCTCTCTGCCAGAGGCTTTACTTGCGGACGGGTGAAATCTGCACTGGACAGTAAAGTCCGCTTTACCTCCTGCTGAGAGATGATGCTTCGCTTCTTTATCCCGGACATTGCCTGTTCGTTTTGTCGGGTAGAGCCGTTACCGTGGCTGTCCTTGTCCATGATGCGTTAATCCTGAATCCGATAAAGGTATTTTGCTACCGTGTTATCGGCTACTTCCGAAATAACCAGAATTTACAGGATATGGTCGTACAGAATTCGATAGTACTACCGCCTGATTCTGAAGGGTACAAAACTGTTATTGTCAGGTGTACGTCAGAAACAACGTTTTATACAGAAAAAAACTTGAGCTTTTGCTTGTTATAGCTATTTTCACACTGTGGAATTTTGGCTTCTGGTGTTGTTGATTTCAAAAAAATGTCATTTCTGAAATTACTTTTTACTTGGCCTTTTGCTGTCTTTGGTCGCTATTCCTGTTTTAAAAATAAATTGAGATGTTATCGGTATGATAGAATCAGGGTTTCCTTTGAGCCTTAAAACTCAGTTACCAGACAATGCTGTTTCATTAGCACCAATTGCACAGTTAAATGGCGAAGAACATGTCTTACAGCAGTTTGCTGATAAACTGCCCCATCAAATCGCGGTTGAACTCAGACAGAAAGATACCCTGCGCGGAATGGAAATGAAAGGTAGGCCGGTAAGCAATATTGAAAGCATGGCAGACAAATTAAAAGAAGGTCCGGTCAGCTTTATTATTCAATCAAAAGACCAAAATAATACCCCCGATGAATTAACGATTACCTGTTTTTTAAATAAGCCAAAACCGGGTTGCTTTATCTGCAGAAATGATGAAAACATCATGATTAATGTAAGAAATACGTCAGGTGATGTTTATGAAAGTGTGGCGAATGGTTTCTGGATAAGTGGTGAGGAGGAAGGTGAGTCGGGGGAAATTCACTGTCTTCTTGATTTCGGAGAGCGGCGGGTTATGGATTATCAACTGACGACATCAGAATCAACTGGTTCACCGGCTGGCAACTATCAGGTGGTTGATTCAACACTGCAGGTAAACGACTATGTTATTCCGGCAGTGACCCATCTGGAACGTGCCAGTCATGATGGTGGTCGTTATGGTACACACAATGCTGTTTTTGCCAACGGAGCCGCTATTCCGGCGGCACTGTTTGAACACGACTTTGACCATTGGAACAGCCCGCCGGAAGCCTACCGCATGTTGTTCAGAAGTTTGGGGGGGGCTCTGAGCCATGCCTCGAAAAACCCGGAGCTTGACCTGAGAACATTTTTGCATGTCTTTATCACTACCTGTATTGGCTCCGGACTGATTCTGGGAGGGGATGAAGCCGCAGCGGCAATACAAACAGCCAGGGGGTTCCCCAGTATCAGTGTTATCGGAACCCCGTCGGATAACCCGGTATTGGAAAGGTACAAATATGCCGGTATCACGCTCAGTCTGGCCAGTTTTTTCGGTTTTCAGACCACTAAGAATGCCTTGGGAGTCAGTAGCCAATTTATTGAAAATCCCGCTGAGAAACGCTGCTTAAGTGCGAAAATGTGGGTGATGGAGGTTTTCGGCAGTCAAATTCTGTCGATGCTTATCATTGCTTCCGCCATTGCCGGGGGAGAGTATTTTATTACCGGTAGTACCGGACAAAGTAATCCTCGAAAGCTGTTTACTGACCTGCTTTTAGCACAGACGATTGTTCTTGGTCTGGGTGCTGCCGTGCAGTCCAGGATGATTGACAAAGGTGTGTCTCCGGCCAAGACATGGTTGTTTTTTGTCCTCTTTCGGTTAGCCATATTCAGGAGTGCTGCCCTTGGGGTTCAGGTGATGACCGATCACCTGTTTGCTGATGGTGTTAAACCGGGGAAAATTCAGAGTATTGTGATAGCCAATGTCATTAATGAGCTGATGATCACGATTTTGAGTGGAATGTCTTATCTTTCCGGAAGATCAAAAGCCACGGACGGTTCAGAAGAGCAGCTGATGGCCTATGAACAGGATATCCGGGAGTCGGCAACGGAGTCCGAATCAGCCAAAGGTCTTGACACTTACGCTGATGATCATCAAATTTCTGTCCATCCATTGAACCGGTTTCGGTTGAATTTAAGCCGATCCATTGATGCTGCGCCGAAAACGCTCTGGGGTAAAGTGGCTCATTACTGTTTGCATCGGGATCCGCAGGGCGTGCTGTCTCAAGTGGTCACCAGTCCATTTCTCAGTGCTCTCTCTGGTCAGTCAGACGCTGAATACCGCGATGTTTTGAAGTTGCATCAAGCGTTATTAAAAGATCGTTCAGTGTCCTTGCCAGTTAATAAACCTGAAGCCAGTGGGCTACCGGTATAATCTGATGCTGCTAACAGAGGCGATGATTGATCATGGATTACGATGATTATTTTCAGGAAAAGTATTTTTCACTGTTCCGGGAAAGCCAGGGTCTTACCGAGGATGATCTTGCCGTATCAGAAACCGACACCGTTAACGAAAGAGAGCTTAAGCAGTTTATTAAAGACAATTACTTGAACCGAGAAGCAGAACCCATATCCGGCAAAAATAATCCCTGCGATATTGATGAAGAGATAAGTCAGGTGAAGCGACTGTTAACAGGATTGCTTGAGTCGGGGGAGATCGACCGGGAAATTGTCCTTGAGGCGCTCAGTTATGGACTGACAGAAATGGTGGATTTTCTTCACCACGAACCGGATCATCACTATTCGTTCAGTGAGCAGGAGAAGGCTGAATTGCACAGTATGATGAAGACGGTTTTGCAAAAGACAGAAACAGAGGAACATCAGGCCATTTGTGAATCCCTGTTCCCGGACATGGTCAACTATCTTGAGTCCGTGGTGGCTAAAATCAGGACACCAAGGTTCTGACAAGAAGCAAAGCCCTCTTCTGATTCCTGCTTAAAATTTTATTTATGATTTTGTATTTTTGTTTCACTATCGCTTATGTCATGAACTGCATAATAGGATAAGTCATTTGTCGTGCAGAATTATTATCTTTAAAAATAAATTGAGGCGTTATTGGTATGATTGAATCAGGGTCTTCTTTGAGTCTGAGAACTCAGTTCCAGCACAATGATTTTTCATTAACACCGATCAATACTTCCGATGAAGTAGAGTCCATCCCACAGCAGGTTACTGACCAACTGCCCCATCAAATTGCGGTCGAACTCAGACAGAAAGATACTCTGCCCGGGATGGAAATGATAGAAAGGTCGGGAAGTAAGGTTGAAAGCATGGCCGAAAAATTAAAAGAAGGTCCAGTCAGCTTTATTATTCAATCAAAGGGCCAAAATAATACCCCCGATGAATTAGCGATTACCTGTTCCTTAAATATGCCAAAGCCGGGTTGCTTTATCTGTAAAGGTGATAAAACCATCATGGTCAATGTGAAAAACAGTTCAGGTGATACTGATGCAACAGCGGTGGGCGGTTTCTGGGTGAGTGATGACCAGGGATGTGAGGCGGAGAATATTCACTGCGTTCTTGATTTCGGGGAGCGGCGGGTTATGGATTATCAACTGGCGAAATCAGCGGCAGGCGATTCCCGGAGTGACCGCTATCAGGTGGTTGATTCAACACTGCAGGTAAACGACTTTATTATTCCTGCAGTGACCCATCTGGAACCTGCCACTCATGATGATGGCCGTTATGGTACACACAATGCTGTTTTTGCCAATGGAGCCGCGATTCCGGCGGCACTGTTTGAACACGATTTTGACCATTGGAACAGTCCGCCGGAAGCCTACAGAATGTTGTTCAGAAGTTTGGGTGGTGCCTTGAGCCATGCCTCGAAAAATCCGGAGCCAGACCTCAGAACATTCTTGCATGCCTTTATCACTACCTGTATTGGCTCCGGACTGTTTCTGGGAGGGGATGAAGTGGCTGCGGCAGTACAGACGGCTTGGGGTTACCCCAGTACCAGTTTTCTCGGAACCCCGTCGGACAACCCGGTATTGGAAAGGTTTAAATATGCCGGTGTCATTCTCAGTCTGTTCAGTTTTTTCGGTTTTCAGAGCACTAAGAATGCCTTGGGAATCAGTAGTCAATTTATTGAAAACCCCGCTGAGAAACGCCGCTTAAGTGTGAAAATGTGGGTGATTGAACTTTTTGGCAGTCAGGTTTTGACAATGCTTACCGTTGCCGCCTCCATTGCCGGGGGAGAGTATTTTGCTACCGGCAGTACTGAACAAAGTAACCCACGCAAACTGTTTACTGACTTGCTTTTAGCACATACCGTTGTTCTTGGTTTGGGCGCTGCCGTACAGTCCAGGCTTATTGACAAAGGCTTGTCTCCAACAAAGGCATGGCTGTTTTTTGTGCTATTTCGATTAGCTATCTTCAGGGGCGCTACCCTGGGAGTACAGCTGATGACCGATCATCTGTTTGCCGATGGCGTTAAACCGGGGAAAATTCAGAGTATCGTGATAGCCAGTGTCATTAATGAACTGGTGATCACGATTTTGAGTGGGATGTCTTATCTTTCCGGAAGATCGAAACCCACTGATGGTTCAGAAGAGCAGTTGATGGCCTATGAGCAGGATATTAGTGGACCTGCACCAGAATCCGGATCAGTCTGTTTTCTTGAACTGAACACTTACGCTCATGATCAGCAAATTTCCGTCCATCCTTTAAACCTGTTCCGGTTGAATTTAAGTCGAGCCATTGATGCTGCGCCGAAAACGCTCTGGGGCAAAGTGGCTTATTACTGTTTGCATCGGAATCCGCGGGGAATGCTGTCCCTGGTCGTCACCAGTCCATTTATCAGTGCACTCTCTGGTCAGTCAGATGCTGAATACCGTGAAATTTTGAAGTTGCATCAGGCATTATTAAAAGATCGTTCAGTGTCCTTGCCAGTCAATCAACCTGAAGTCAGGGAGCTACCGGTATAATCTGATGCTTGTTGGCAGCGGCTAACGGAGGTGATGATTGATCATGTATTACGATCATTATTTTCAGGAAAAGTATTTTCCAGTTCCGGGCTAACCCGTCGCTTTGTTCCCAGGGGAGATCGGAGCCTTGTGGGTATATCAGTGACTGGCTGCACCCATGGTTGAACGAGGCAGGCCTCACCAAACCTGCCAGACGTTTTTACAAGGAGGGGTTTCAAAAGAGAATCACTTCTCTGGTAAACGGTGCTTGATCATTTGCCCCAGGGTGAGAATATCTTTTCGAACCTCTTTCACCTGACTCTCGACACCTTCAAGACGCTGATTAATGCCACCAAGCCACTCATTGGTACTGCTGAGACGCTCATTATTTTCATCCAGCCGTTCATTGGCTTCATCAAGGCGTTCGCTGTTTTCACCGAGGCGTTCATTGGTCTCGTTTAATCGCTCATAGGTTTCATCAACACGCTCATGGGTGCCATCAACCAGTTTGTTGGTTTCATCCAGCCGACCATTAATGGTGTCCAGATGCTCACTGATATCATCCAGAATTTTGTGGGTATTAGTCATTAACTCACTGGTGCGTTCAAAACCGGACAGCGTGGCCTGGGCCAGTTCGGAGACATCCTCTTTAACGCTGGTAACCTCTGCCTGAATACCGGACATATTGACCTTGACCCCAATGATCTCATGCTGGTTTTTCAATGCGATGTGTTTGATATCCGCCATCGCTTTTACCAGTCCATGAATTGTGTTGTAGAGGGACTGGTGTTGCTTCTCCAGCATCTCAACTCTTGTTTCTAGCGACATACAGCTACCTGTCTTTTGTTGTTACAAAGCCTTGTGTTAAACCATTTTGTAGTTAGACAGCCATGCAGCACCCATATTAGAAATTATGGAGAAAAAAAGTGCTATCTATCAACCCGGGATTCAGGTGGTGGCTGTTCCAGGAGCCTGCCGGACTTAAGCGTCCGTAGCGAGGATTGCGAGAAATTGAGGATAAAAATTTCTGCTTCTGAGGAGAATAGCGGGGCTATTTGACGAAGAAGCAGGAATTTTTAGACCAATTTATCGCAACCGCAGTAGGACAGTCTTAAGTCCGACAGGCTCCTGGATAATAAGCTATGCACTGACTGCATGATCAGCATAGCAGAGCTTCAGAGTGTCATCGGTTTTATTGATGAGAGAAATAAAAAGAGGGGTTTATAGTGGAATGGTGGTTTGGATTAAATCGGACATGATGCTCCATTAAACCTGAATTATCAGGAAGCGGTTAACCTGACAACATCGAAGGTAAACAGTGTGTGGCGAGTGCACAGGTATCAGGCATTGCCACACTTTATAATAAAATGAAGAGGGGGGATCTTGACAATAAAGTAAGTGAACTTTTATAGCCTGTAGAAGATACTTAAGTTTCAGGAGCAGGTAGCATCGTCATTATCTGTTCAATGCTATTAACTATTTCAGGAGCCAGATGTTTAAATACCTCTGCATGGTCCCTTGCTGATGTCTTCTGGATAGCGCTCAATATTGAGTTACAAAGCATATTTTTTTCACTCTGAGTAAAAGAAAATGATTGCTTTTTATTGTCACTCATGTGTGCAACCGTTTTGGTAATAACATCCGAGAGACTGTTAAGCAGTTCCTTTGTTTCAGCATCCTCAGGGTTTGCCTGTTTCGCAAACACCTGGTTTAATCGATTTACTTTTTCGGGTAAATCTGAAGGGTTCATCTTTTGACCTTTCTCCCTGTTAAGATTGCTGGTTTATTTTGCATAATTCAATAGCTCACGTTCATTGGCATGGAAAAACTACCCATTTTTAAATCTATAAGGTAGTACTGGTTTTATCAGTCGCTAAATACGTTTTTTTTATTTGGGTAATATGTTTTATCTCAGATAAATTATTGAACAGTTTTAATGATTTTGTGAACTGCTGTTACCTTGCTCCGGATCAGGAGGGATAGTTATGTACTTTTTCTGGAGATCGTTAATCTTTTGTACTTTTATTGGGGACATAAGGGTAATTTGCTTCCATGGCCATGATTAGAGAAAAGGCATTTCGTGTGGCTTCCTGTCTTGCCTCTTTGCATTCTTTATGGATAGGCATTCCAGAACGGTAGATAAAACCATTTTCTATTCGTTCAGCTTTAACCTTGGTTTTCGTTTCATGAAGACGTTTATTGGTCAAATAAAGATCACCGCAGTAATGGCAACTCTGCTGATACTTTTTGAATCCGTCTTCCTCTACCTCTACATTTTTACGCAATTTCAGTCCCGCCAGTTGCTTGCTCAATCGCGTATCCAGACGTTCATACTCTTTGTCATCGAGAACAGCGAATGCCTTACCCGGTATCGTTCTGTTGTTGTCCACTTCCATTGGCTGTTCTGAATCCTCACTGGCTTGTGATGGTGATGGCTCTCGGGTTCTTTCATGAAATTTTTCCAGTACTGTGTTGATGATGGTTTGCTGATGTTCTTTGGAGGCAAAGTCAACAGGCTTTATCCAGTTGCTTTCATCAGGCAACAGTAGTTGCATCAGCTGAGCATACTGGCCTTCCCGGCTGGTGGAAATAAATCTTTGGATCTCTTTGATCCGTGATTGTAACTCTTCCCGTTCAGGCTCTGTCAGCTTGCTCAAAGAGTCCTTGCGGCGTAATAAATAAACAAGCAGGGTCAGTTGATGGGCAACCACACTGAAGCCAGTCTGTGAGGCGTTAATGATCTTGTCCAGCGTGAGTTCCGCTTCATTATCCAAACCCTGTGCTGCATATTTCTCAGGATCTTTGGATTCACGCTCCATTACCCTGACCAGATATTCTATAAAAGCATTAATGATTAGCCTTGGCTCTAATGCATCGCGTTCCTGGCCACTGATATTGTCCAGCTGGTTCCAGGCAGGCACCAGATAGTTGATTAAAAAAGCAAAGTCTTTCAGGTTATTCCTGGCCAGTGTTCCTGAAAATGCATGTATCATTAACCTCAGGTTTCGATACTTTCTATCGGCATATAACTCACTGATTTCGTGGTGTGTATTGATAGCATTCACCAGTAAATCCAGGAAGCATTGGGATGGGAGCCAGTCCTTGCCCTTTCTCAGTGCATCGACCATAGTCATGGTCATGGACTTCATGATGATGTTATTGGCATCACAGGCGGTGAGGGCGGCCCTATTGTAAGGCAGTTTCAATGTTTTGTGGGCAAAGTCAATCAGCTGTTTAATAACCGTGATTTTTTCATAAACCTGCATCTCCTTGTCCATAACCGGTAGCCAGGCATTGGCTACAATTCCCCACTGCATGCCATCCCGATAACGCTGAGCGGTTTCAGGCGTCTCCGGGGAAATGGTTATTTCGAACTGTGATGCCAGATTACTGGCTTTAGCCATGGTTTTAGTTGGTTTTAATAATGCTTTCCACTCCCTGTAACCATCCCAATCCCATTCATTAGGTGGTTCTTTAATAAAAATAACCCCCAGCCTTTTTGTGTGTTTCCTGTTACGGTTTTTATTTTTGATGTCATTTTTTAAACTGGTAATTGCTTCGTTCAAATCATCATCGTTTTCAATTTTTTCTTGACCATAATACACATCGGTTAACTGATTTGAGTCACTTGTTATATAACGAAGCTTCATGCTCAATACTTCTTTTAACTCACTTAAGGTGAAGGCTTGTAGCACTTCAACTTTTGTTTTTTTTGATACAGACCCCAATTCAGTGCCAGAATAATTATATCCGGGAGGATATGATAGTAATTTACCTTTAGGATCACGATAGGTGATAAAAAATCGGTTTTTAACGGTAGTATGTAATTCGGCGACCCTTCCCTTTGGATAAAGCTGTATCGGGTAAAAGTAGTCTGCTTTGTGTGGCGTGATAACCGTTTTTCCATTGCGTTCGAGCCTCATCATCACCTGATTTTTTACTGACAACTGATCTTTCCATTTGCCACTGGGTTCAATAACAATGGGGTCCGCCGGTACGCAGCCTGACAAATCCTCGGGGGAGTAGATCAGTATCCGTTCAGATATTTCGCCCTTGGAGCCTGCGTCAGGAAAGTCGTACGGTTTGGGCTCGATGAGGGAAAATTCCGGACGATCAAACTTTTTCCGGAGGATTATTTCCGGGTCAACATCGAATGACAGTGAACTGTTGCTACCTTTGGCCCGTTGGTTAACGGACGCGATCTCCTCTGCAATATGACACTTCAGATGTTTAAGCCCCTCGTACCCTGAATACTTTACTATATTTCTCCGATGATGCTTATTGAAATAAATTCTGGGGAGATCAATGATTTTGGGATCTGGATAATTCATTGTGCGACCTGTTCCTTCCTCCCAGAAGTCGGTGTCCATAATGAGAAAATTCATCACATTCATCATTTGTTGCACCCGGTCAAAATTATAGCTGCTGTATTTTGCAGCATCTTTTCGTATCCAAAAATCCGGGCAGGCAGAGTGCGGAATGGCCTGGGCAAGGCACAATTCTCCATCAAACAGATGAGCAACCGGCGGGGCCAATATGACTTTGATCGATGGTCCTTCATTGTGCTTATCAGTATTGCTGAAATCGAATTCAACCTTGTAGTAAGCGCCTTCCCACCAGCCAAAAGGGGCAACAAATTCAGCAATCACTTTCATGGCATTGTCATCGGGAATGGTCAGGGCAAATTTACCAGGATAGTGTTGGTCCATGTGGGACTGGATATGATCCCTGGCAAGGCCTATCTCCAGTTGCAATCTTGCGCCATTCACACCTTGTTTGAAGCGCTTGAATGAAATTGCCCCGGAGGGGTAATCATAAGAAGGGGCTTCTGCTGTCGGGGTTAACTCTCTTTGCAGGGTATTGACAACCTCACAATTATTTACAGAGTAATCATTCAGGGAGAGTCTCTGATCAGGCTGCCCTTGATTCAACTGACCCAACTGATCCATTGGTTCATGGGTTGGCGGTATCCTGCGGATGTTGCTGCCATTTCTGCTGGCAGCTGAGCCAGCGGAGTCGGCGTCAGAAATAGAATCAATGGGTCGTTTAGTCACCGGGGAATTAATGGAATACATTTTTACTTCCTTATTCTGTTGGTTAGAGTTATGAGGTTTATTGTTTAAAAGTTAACTGGAATTACATTGTTAAATAATTATTACAACCAGGCCACAAATGGTTTAAAGGGCTCTTGTGTCTTTTGGCCAGTTAAAACCATCTCCAGAGAATGAATCATAGTGTTAACCTGTTCTTTCTTTTGGTTCAGTCTGTCTAGCCACTGTTTCTTTTCCAAAAGTTCGCGATCATGTTCACCCGTTTTCATCATTTCAATAACATCCATATCATCAAACTTGACAAGCTCTGGTGTTTCAATATAGAGAGCAGTAATTTTACGTTCCAGATTTTTAGGGATGACGTTTAATTCTTCCAATACGGATAATTGAACATCGTGGGGTTGAAAAGAGAGGAAAAATATCATCTGACGAAAAGCATAGGCAATATTTTTATGTTCCTGCAATCTTATCTTATCAAGATTGTCCGGGTTGTAGCGTATACATTTGATCACTATCCAGCGGGCAATCTTGTGGTTCAATGTCTTACCATTCTCGCTCCTGAATAGTTCAGAGAAGTCTAATGTATTGGTCAAAGTAGTCAACGTGGCCAGGTTATGCGTGGTGATTATCTGTTGCCACTCAATGATCTTACCACTTTCGGAAGTTGCGTAATCCGCCCAATAGCGGCTTTTTTTGGTAATACCACTTTTTTGTTTGCAAAGATAATAAAGGGCATCCGGAGTTTGAAGATTCGCAATTTCCCCGTAATCAAGCCCGTAATATGTTTCATAAAGAGTTCCCTGCATCAGGCTGGCTGCCTGTTTGGCAGCCCTGAGGAATTTATCAGAGAATTTATGCATGAATATATCGGCTGCAAGCTCTTCAGTGAGTGGAGGCTCTACAGAGAGTTCTGGAAATTCTTCGATCATTTGACCCAATGATTTGATAAATCTATTGGGCAAAATGGTCTGGGGAAAATAGGTAAAGACTTGAGTCAACATATCAGCTAAAAGCTTTTCTGCGTTCTTGACTCTTTTGTCCCCGTCTAAGGGGGTGATTGCCTGTAAATGTTTTACCCAGGGCAGTTCATCCATCCGGACCTGATGTTGAAGATTCAGCAGAAGGACAGATCGTCGTTTGAAGAAAGCCCGTGTCACTTGTGCGAACAAGGCGGCCAGGTGAGGGTCAAGTATGCTGTCACTTTTGACAATGGCTACGATGTTCAGGTATTTGCTGGCCAGTACTTCAGCAGAGATGATATCGCCCCGTTCAAGCAGCTCAATCACTGGTTTTGGCTCAATTGCTGCCAGTAATTTCTTTATCGGTTTGGGCAATCCTGTTGTGTCCATGTTCAGGTCCTGTGGTTTTACCTGAACACAGTCTTTTAACGGCTGTAGCTGATGGATCAGGGAGTGACCTGTGTGATATCTCTTTTGATATTGTTCAAGCCAGGCCTGGCGTTGGTTCAGCGCTTGCTGATACTGTTCAGTGCCAGGTAATCCCCGCTTGCGATGGATATCTGCCAGGGTTTTTCTCAGCGTGAACCGGATTTTTTGAAAACCTTCCGTAACGGAGGGGCACCGTTGTTCTGGCGGGTACGCCAGTAATATTTCCAGTGAACGTTGCAGAATCCGCTCACTGCCACATTTACGGGTAGTACGATACATCAATTCGGGGTGTTGCTCTGTTATCTGCTTTCTATCCGCCAGGTAGTGTGAGGCTTTTTCAAACCACTCTGGTGTGACTGTGGCCAGAGGCATGCCGCCGCACAGCTCACCTTCAGTGTTGTAATAAGGCAAATCCCCTTCTACTGTATCCTGGATCAGTGCCACAAGCCGATCCTTCAGTGGCAGCCACTGGTCAAATACCAAGGCATTTTTATCTAATCGCTGTCGGTTATTGGATTTATGTGCAGGGGCAGGGCCAAAGCGGTTGTCCAGTTGAGTCAGTACATCTGCCACACTTTTCATGGCCTCGTTCGTGTTTAATGGCAGGGGCTGTTCGACCGGTTCCGGGAAAAACCTGACCCTTCCCAGAAATGGGGAAATTGTTTCAATCAATTCTTCAGCCCTGTCATAGTGTCCTGACCGGTGAAGCGCCATCAGAATTAACATAACCCCTTCTTCGGGGGTGTTCACACGGTATTTTCCGCTTAGAAGCATGTTTTCGAGGTGGGAAGAATACGGTTCAGTAAACCAGATGCGGTTAAGTGATGACCTGATGTTTTCAAGATCATTGGGTTGATCGTTGGTTACTGATATTAATAACTGACCGGCCAGCTTCATTTGGTTAAATGCTGACCTGATGTTTTCAAGATCATTGGGTTGATCGTAGTTTACTGGTATTCCTAACTGATCGGCCAGCTCCATTTCATAGCCACTCAGTGGCCCTCCGGCTGCCAGCCGCCCGGTGGGAAAGCCGCCGGTCATTACCACGGGTGTTAACCAAAGCGGGGTATTGGCAATCGGCGCTCTTGAGCCCGGGGTCAGGGTTCCGTTGATTGTGCCCTGGATAGTTTGCAGTAATTGCTCGATTTTCGATCTGGCACGGCTTCGGTCAACCGGGTCAACATGTTCCGATGTGGCCGTCCTTTCAGCTTTTAATAACAGACCGGAAAGGTAAGGAATGCCCATGGTACTTGAGATACTGTCGTATTGATTGAGGCTGGAGGCCTGTTGAGCCGCTGTATTATCTGGCGGGATTAATTGTCCTGAAGCCATGCCAGCATTGCTTATGGAGCTGCCATTGAAGGAGCCTGAGGATGTGATGAAATCGTCAACAATCTGGTCAGGATTTTGGTTTGAACAAGCAAATAATTCCGCAGGATTCATACAGACTCCGACTTAGTCAGGTGGTAACAGTAAGTAATTTCGATACGATCCACTGTTCTTTCTCAGGGCTTGGATTGAGCGTACACAATTAAGTTCCCTGATTTGTTGAACTACTTAAATACTCTTCAAAAAGCGCAACGATAAAGCAATGAGTGTTTTCGGTGTCGTTGGGAATTAAATCGATAAGGATGAACTGAAAAGCTATCCTGACGAAAAAACTCAACGGGTGTAAATCTGATGAATCGTTTATCAGAAACGTGTCGCTTTTCAGGTTCTGGTCACTGTGCCGATCAGGCAACAGCGATAGCAGTCAATCAGAAAGGTATCCTTTCAAGGTTTAAAGTTTCAGACGCAGGAAAAGATATTCTCGATGCCATTCTGCATTTCAAGCATAACAAGGCGGATATTCCTGCAGTTGCTGCTGTAGATGCCTATAAATCACTGAGTGATCGAGAAGTTGGGTTATTTGAAAATGTATTAGACAACTACCTGCCCCACTTTTTAAGCCAGCAAGACAATACCACGACTCAACATCAACAGGATTTTTTTGTGAATTTTTCCCAGTATCAGTTGCTTTTGAAGTTAGAAAAAATGGTTTAGATAACCATTAACAACTGATCGGGCGTGGAAATGCTTTTGGACTCGTTCCCCCGGACGCGAGAAAGCTGACCGGTAATAGCCCGGGGCATAAAAGCAACACAGGAGCCTTTGCCGCGTACAGCAGACTCTTGGGTAGAAATTCTGGGGTCGGTAAAAATGAACTAATTCTGGTCTGACGGGTCAAATACTGAAGCTAATGTTCTAAAAGGATTTTATTATGATCCCGTCTTCCTCCGTCCAGCTGAGCTGGCTAGAAAACATTCGTTACAACTACAACACTGCAGGATTGTGTAGCGCCCTGTTCGCTGTCTTCTGCTTCTCCGGAAAATCCAGAACCATCTCAGTGCACGCGGCCCGGAATTATATCAAAACCTTTCCTGACTCCGGGCTGACACCGGCTATAGCCAGAAAAATTGACAGCAGGACGGTGACCCATAGTCCTACAGGCAACTTGCAAGTTCAGACTCCAACACCACGGCCTGACCCGGAAAGCACTCAGACACCACCCATGCCTCAGGTAACAGCCCAGTCATCATCCTGTAAACCGGCTGCCCCTGCCCCCAAAAAAGTTCGGTTTTTGACCCAGCCAGAGACTATTGTCCCAGTAAAATCACAGTCAGAGCCTTTGGTAACAAATACCCATAATCCGGGAAGAGAGAGGCAGGTTGCGAGCTCAAGTGATTAAACAAATGCGTCCAGCTTGACCAGTGGACAGGCAGACACAAAACCAATAGACAGCGATCAATATCTCCACGATTTGTGTGTTAAAGCAGGCTTACCCATGCGGGCCCGCCCCGAAGTGAATTTCGCACTCAATAGCATAGACGAACGGGGCGAATTTCCTCCATTGTCGGAGGCAGTAACCCTACTGAAGATGCCCTGTATGAAAAAGGGTTGGCAGGGCAATGACCAGGCTGTTGAGAACAATTCGATCGATTTGCCAAAATTAATTAGGTTTTCTATCAAATATAAAAACAAAGGCATAGTGAGAGCCATTAATGAAGCGAAAACCCATTTTCTTGAACTCATACCTATTGATCAACGCGATGTTCAGCATTCCAACTGACCTTAAAAGCCAAGACTGACTTCCTTTTCTGCTATTAGAAGCAGTGGTTAACAAGAAGTAGATCAGCCATGCCAGTTGAACAGTTTATTACTACACGCGATGTCCGACTTAACCGTTTTCATTCTTGGATGGAGGTAAGTCCAATAAAAACACTAAATGCTGTACAAGAGCAATATTTCACTCTTTTTTAAGCAGCAGCGATCAGGCTTTCGAACTGAATCGGTGCCTTACCTGAACTGATATTGAGATATGAACCAATATTATTGGCATGTTTTCCTGGCAGCATGAAAAAAACTGCTCAGCAGTTTGATAACTTGTCGGCGGGGTTGAAAGCGGACTGGTCAGGAATAATAAATGATTTCAATCGGAAAATGCAGTGAATGGAACTATTATGCAGCCTTTTGGTCTTAAATTATAGGAAGCAAATTTACTTCCATTGTTACATTACAGGGCATCTCAAATTTCCGATGGATTGTTGTCAGATGCGCTATCTCAGATGATAGTGAAACCCACTCTCTCTGAATATAAAGTAATTTATTGATTTATAATTCAAATAAGGAGTTATCTTATGATTGATGTAAATGGAGCCCGTCATCCTGCTGTTGACCAAAGCGCACAAGCAGAACCAAAAAGGGAGGCAAGTCTTGTCCGATTCCTGAAGAGGTCCGTAACAAGAATACACGTCAGCAATATTTTCTGGGATGTTGATACTTTTAAACAACAATCTTCATTAGGTAAGTCTATTTCATTATTTAATTTGAAGGTAGGACTTCCATTTGCTGTTTCCGTTCTCTCTTATCGTATTGCGAAATCTATGTCATGTACCAATACAGGGATTGCGTGCGCAACCGTGGCTGGGTGGGTTGTCGGCAGGCAGATGGGTTTATCGACCGAAAAAGCGTTTTATGAGGAATATGAACGATTAGAGGCTGAAGCAGCGAAGCGAAATGCAGTAGTGACTTCTCAGCCTCTCCGGGACTCTATCGAGGGTTCAAATATCTCAAGTAACGATACAAACGTAGGGAATCCTCCACAAACAGATGAACAATGTGTGCCTGATAACACTTTCGCCAAAGAGCAAATCACCCTGGTGGGGTTCAAACAACCTGACAATCAATAGTGTCTGGAAAAACTGTTGAGCTATCGAATGAAATGGGTGTCTCATACTGGGCACAACTAAAGACTTTGGAGCATAGGATTTACGTCCCGGAGCCAAAATACCCAAACAAGAAAGGCGACCAAACGCAGCTATGATTTCCATGTGACAAAAGAATCACCTGAAGTACGTAGAGCATTTGTCAAAAAGTCTTCTCATAAAATAGATCCAAAGTAATTTTTAGTATGAGACTTTCACCCAATCTTTTGAAAATGCCCAGTCTATTGCCGGTGTTTTGCCGGTCACTATAACGCAATAACCGCAGAACTTATTTAACCAAGCCCTGCGCATCCAATAAGAAGCATTTCTATGGTTTTCAGGGGCATCTACTGGTTGAGGCACGAGGCATTCCTGTTGGTTTTACGCTGACTGCTGCTAATATAGATGAGCGTGATGCGGCGTATGACATGATGGAGATCATTGCAGGTCTCTTGCTGGGTGATAAGGGATATATACGGCCTGAGTTCAAGAATGATTGCCAGGAAGTGGGTATCGACTTGCAGACGCCACTACGCAAAAACATGAAAGATGAAAGACCGAAGTCGTTTGTGAAATTGATCATGCGAGTGCGACGCAGGATTGAAACCGTTATTGGCCAGCTTGCAGAACGATTTGAGATGGAAAAATGCCGCTGTCGTGATATGTGGCATATGACATCACGTATAGCCAGAAAGCTGTTGGCCCATAATATTGGGTCATATCTCAATATCAGTGCAGGTAAAGCGCCTATTCAGTTCGAGAACCTGATAGCTGCAGCTTAAAAAATAGTGAAATTTTGTTTTTGTGCTACTTTCGATATTTATATTGGACTTACCTCCATCCAAGGATGAAAACCGTTAAGTCGGACATCGCGTTAAAATGAATAAAATTAGTCGTATCTTCGAATTAGTGAATGATCATAAAGAACTCTTACTCGTATTTTACGTATTAAGACAGCGGAGTATTACACTATGAATAACGTTTCTTCCGCTCAACCTGCCACCTTTAATAGCCTCAGTGAAGATCCTGCCATTATTTATTTTGACAAATCTGTCCCCGGTGCCTGTTTGGTAGAGACCAGGTGCGGGCACATCTTTGAGCAGAAAAACATTTTCAAATCGTTTGATGGCAAGACACTTGAAGACAGGGTTTGTGCTGTATGCAATAATAAAAACCCTCTTCCCCTCAAGGTAATTCTCGGTCGTTGCGATGATGCTGACCGTTACTGCCGAAACCCCGCTCTGGAGGCTGCCTGTACAGGTAATACAACAGACCTTGAGGCAATACTGACTGACGACCCTGAGGCCGTGCGGAAAAAATTCAATGATCCTGAGTATGGCCACGAGGTTACCTTGCTGCACGCTGCCGTCGATTCTATACAGCTCTCTGTGGTCAAACTCCTGTTGAGGTTTAAGGCAGATGTCAATGCCTACATTCAATACAAGCCGGAATTACGGGGCTTCACCCCCCTGATGCTCGCTATTGAAAATGGTAATGAGCATACGGAAATAGTTGATCTGCTGGTACAGCGGGGGGCTGACGTCAATGCAATAATGAGCGATTCCGGTGAGATGCTAACCGAGCCACCCATACTTACTGCTATCCAGATGGGAGACATCGAAACTGTTAAATTTTTGGTGAGCAATGGGGCGAAGGTTGATGGAGACCTGAGCGGTGATAAATTTAACGGCTTTACACCCCTGATGATGGCTGCCCAGGAAGGCCACGTCGACATCGTTAAATATCTGTTGAAGAAGGGATCAAACGCCAATGAAGCCCAATACGATGCGGGCGAAAACGATGGCCGTACCCCCTTGCTGATGGCCGCCATATATGGACACACCAATGTCGGAAAAATTCTGGTAGAGCATGGGGCTGATGTTGATGCTGTCATAAGTGGAGCTGGTGATATACAGGGAGGCACATCCCTGATAACTGCTGCCTGCTGTGGCAATGAAGAGTTTGTCAAATTTCTGCTAGATAAAAAAGCCAACCTCAATGCCGCCATGGGTGCCGAAGCAAAGAAAGGCTGTACAGCGCTGTGGTATGCCAGCCACTACGGATATAAGTCGATAGTCCAAGCACTCCTGGAGGCCGGCGCGGACCCCAATCCTGTTGAAAAACCTGATGATGCAAGCCGCCAATGTCGTACAGCCTACATGGCGGCGATGGATAATGAGCACGAAGAAGTTGCCAAACTCCTGCTTGATCATGGGGCAACGACACTCCCTCCCAATACTCCCTCCCAATAACAGTTATAATCCTACGCCGCACCCGCATGATTAATTTTACAAACGATTTGGGTCTTTCATATTTTTTCTCAGTGGTGTCTGTAAGTCGATCCCCAGTTCCCGGCAATCTTCCTTAAACGGTGGTCGTCTTATCACCCAACAAGAGACCAGCAATAATTTCCATCATGTCATACGCAGCATTGCGCTCATCGACATTGGCCGCAGTAAGAGGGAATCCTACTGGGATGCCTCGTGCTTCAACCAGCAAATGCCCCTGAAAGCCATAGAAGTGCTTTTTCTTGGAAGCGCAGTAACCATCGTCCGCTTCTCTTTTGAAGACTTTACTCCTGGGAGCCCTTGTACGAACAACTACTTAAATACCCTTCAAAAAGCACAAAGATAAAGTAATAAGTGTTTTTGCTCTCGTTGGGAATTAAATCGATAAGGGTGAACTGAAAAACTATCCTGACGAAAAATCTCAACGGGTGTAAATCTGATGAATCGTTTATCAGAAACGGGTAGCTTGTCAGGTTCTGGTCACTGTGCTGATGAGGCAACAGCGATAGCAGTCAATCAGAAAGGTATCCTGTCAAAGTTTAAAGTTTCAGACGCAGGTAAAGATATTCTCGATGCCATTTTGCATTTCAAGCATAACAGGGTGGATATTCCTGTAGTTGCTGCTGTAGATGCCTATAAATCACTAAGTGATCGGGAGGTTGGGTTATTTGAAAATGTATTAGACAACTATCTGCCCCTTTTTTTAAGTAAGCAAGACAATACCGTGAATCAACATCAACAGGATTTTTTTGTGAATTTTTCCCAGCATCAGTTGCTTTTGAAGTTAGAAAAAATGGTGTAGATAACCATTATCGACTGGCCGGGCGTGGAAATGCTTTTGGACTCGATCCCCCGGACAGTCTTAAGTCTGACAGTCTCCAGCAGACTCTTGGGTAGACATTCCGCGAGGTCGGTAAAATTGAACTAATTCTGGTCTGACTGGTCAAAAGAAGGAAATAACAATTAATATAAAGGATCATATTATGAACCCGTCCACTTCCGTCCAGCTGAGCTGGCTAGAAAACATTCAGTACAACTACAAAACTTCAGGATTGTGTAAAGCCCTGTTCGCTGTCTTCTGCTTCTCCGGCTGCTCCAGAACCATCTCAGAGGCCGCGGCCCGGAATTACATCAACGCTTTTCCTGATTCCGGGCTGAAACTGGTTCTAATCAGAAAAATTGCCAGCAGGACTGTGACTCTTAGTCCTGCTGGCAACTTGCATGTCCCGGTCAAGTCACAGTCTTTGGTCAACAGAGGTCAGCTATCAGAACAGCAGAGGCTGGATCAATTGCAGGAGAACATGGTAAAACTTGAGGAGTTGGCAACAGAGTATCTTGAACTCGTCTTTAATGTATCTGAAATCCCACTATACACTGAAATTGTAGCCGAAGAACTATCAGCTATTGATAATGGCCATAGTGTCCCCTCTGCCGAAAAAATCATCAGTGATTTGAAATCCTGGAGTGAGGAGTTGAAATTAGGATCTGACAACTATGTTATTGACTCATCACAAATGATCACTGATGAATTAGCAGCACAGGCCCTGACCCAATTCAGATCCAGATTTAAAAAATTGAAATTCCAACCGAAAGCAGGTGAAATCCTGAAAAATCTCAATCATCAAGTTGCCGGGTTGATGCCTCACATCAGATCGAATACCAAAGCTTATCAAAACACAAAATGTATTTCTTATGCTGAGGATAAAGTCATTGCTACGGGTAAAGAATTAAAGCAGCTAATAGACGATGGCCATGACGTTCTTGACAGGGTACTTTCCGTGACACAAGGCAATGAAGATTATCAGGAATTAAAAAAGAAATTGGACTCCCGAATACAAAATATTTTGTCTATGCAAAGTTAAACAGCAGGCTTGGCCTTTTAATGCCATATCATGCTGGAAGATTCTGGTCAGGGGAGTCCACCAATTCAGCATCAGCCCGTCTGTCGGTAGCTAACTGTTGATGTGTACGGAATACATTGGATTGGCAAGCGCCCTGCCAATCAGCTGACAAGTTGATCTCTCGTCATCGTTGCGCATTAATACCCGGTAAAAATGAACTAATTCTGGTCTGACGGGTCAAATACGTAAAATAATTTACTAAATGGATTTTATTATGATCCCGTCTTCCTCCGTCCAGCTGAGCTGGCTAGAAAACATTAGTTACAACTACAACACTGCAGGATTGTGTAGCGCCCTGTTCGCTGTCTTCTGCTTCTCCGGAAAATCCAGAACCATCTCAGTGCACGCGGCCCAGAATTATATCAAAACCTTTCCTGATTCCGGGCTGACACCGGCTCTAACCAGAAAAATTGCCAGCAGGACGGTGACTCATAGTCCTACAGGCAACTTGCAAGTTCAGACTCCAACACCACGGCCTGACCCGGAAAGCACTCAGACATCACCCATGCCTCAGGTAACAGCCCAGTCATCATCCTGTAAACCGGCTGCCCCTGCCCCCAAAAAAGTTCGGTTTTTGACCCAGCCAGAGACTATTGTCCCAGTAAAATCAAAGCCAGAGCCTTTGGCGACAAATACCCATAATCCGGGAAATGATGGCGCATTTGTGCAGCGAGCTGTCCAAAACAGCCCTGAAAGCAGCTCGGCAGGTACTGAGAGCCAACACAGTGTTTCTGCACAGCCTGATACCAACAATACCGATAATGCTTCTGCCGCTCGGGCGGAAAGTGTCGTGGGCAGGCAAAGCCAACCTGAGCCTGGTTACCGGGCGAGGTACGGTGGCAAAGGCATGTTCCTGAAACATATGCAGGAACACGGTATTCCGGTACCTGATTTCCGTTGTCTGGAGATTGCACAGACACAGGCTTTGGAAAACCTGCCTGTCAGTGTTGCCACTGTGGCCCGGGCAATACCGGGTATTCAGTCACTCTGTTCCGGCAATACCACCAGTTTGCATGAGCTGAAAACTCGGGTTAATGCCATCGCTGATCAACAACTCCGCGAGCAACAACTGGCGGCATTATCGGCGTTTATTGCCGGGGAAACCTTTTATCAGCTGGTTAAGAACCATCCGACGGCCAGAACCATGCAGCAACTGTTTGAAGAGCTGTGCCAGGATCAGCCGGAGCAGAAAATTATCGTACGCAGTTCCGGTGCCAGAGAAGATGGCTACGGTGACGCCCAGGCCGGCAAGTACGAATCACTGGTGCACGGTGAGGATGATATTGTTCGCACCTGTCTGAAGGTGCTGGCTTCCGGTTATCGCCCGGAGGTTTGCGCCTCGTCCATGCCCGCCCCGATGGCCCTGATCATGCAACACTGTGTGGACTGTCGGTTTGGGTTTGGCGGTGTGGCAATGAGCTATACCGGCTTTAAAGATAACAGAGTACAGATTGAGTATGTGCCCGGACAACCCAAAGGGGCGGTTGCCGGTCAATTTGGTATTACCCCACACCGATGTACCCTATCCCGTGGCCTTAACATCACCCCTGTTTACACGCCAGGCAATGTTACCAATACGTTTGTACTGGACCCGCAGGGCAACAACAGTGCAGCAGAAAGACTGGCACCCATCGCTGACGGGCAGTCGCAAACACTGCCAGAGTCTTCAGTTAGGCAGCTTTATCACTATATTGAACGGCTGGAAAACCTGCTCTGTTGTCCGGTGAACGTTGAGTTTGCCATTAACCGCCGGGGCGAAGTGGTCATCCTTCAGGTTCGCCCAATGACACGTCTATGCGGGGGCAGGCAATTTTCCGCCGCCAGGCCTGCGGAGTTTATCTGTTCTGGCAGGCTGGTGAGTGAAGGGCTGTGCCAGGGGCCGTTGATCCGGTTACAGCCCGGTGAGTCCAGCCGTCACATCCCCCAGGGAGCCATTATTATGGCACCACACTGTGAACTGTGGATGCTGGCACCAGAGGTTCTGGCTAAGGCAGGCGGCTTTGTTTTCCAGCAGGGAGGCAGTGGCGACCATGTGGCCATTACCCTTCTCCAGGCCGAAAAACCCTGTGTTGTTACTGGTACTGACAAGGCAGCGGGTGAAGGTCTTGAGGGACAGCAAGTGACCCTGGTTTGTGGCCAGTTTGACCAACAGTCCGGTGCTTTTTTACTGGCCGGAAGCCAGTATGAACAGTTTGCAGAGAGTATGTTGCCTGCAGTCAGCGGTGATTTCAGTACCGCTATCGCCTATACCGACCAATGGCAGCCAGCAGAGCACAGTTCAATGAGGGTTGATGAGCAATTCCGGGAGTTGAACCGGTTAAATGGCCTGTTACTCCACTATTTCAGCAGTGATCGTCTATTGAACCAGTGTCTGTCACCAGATAATACTCTGCTGTTAAGCATGTCGCCCCAGCGGGCAGAGGTATTGCTGAAGCTGGAAGAAGAGATTGCCCATTTACTGGCAGATACTGACGCGTTGTTGCTCGGTTATGAACAATATCTGCTCACCGGCGCAAAAGGGGAAGATGCCACCGATAAAATCACTACTGCCCTGGACAGCCTGGAGGTATTGAAAGGTCGGGTTAACCAAATACAGCAACGTGTGGCAACACAACTGGTAGCAGTAACCGCTGGGCTGACTACCGCGCAGGAACTGCTGCCTGACCCGGTCTGTTTCCGTCAGTGGCGAATGGACTGCGTGGCATTACGGGATTCGTTGCTGCAGCTGAGTTTGCCAAGGCAAGCGGATGAAGTGGATTCCATTCACGATATCGTCTTTCTGATTCACCAATGGTTTGTGGATATGCTCGGTGATATTGCCGTAGCTTCCGGGCAGGGAGAAACAATTAAAAAATCCAAAAAGTTGACCATGGTTCATTTCCCGTCACCGAACAGCGTTGACATATTCACAGATGAATGTGCAGCAGCTCTTGAGGGATTTGGCTCGGACAATACTGTGTTGAATATGGACGGTGTGTGCATTATCAATACCCAAATTAATTATCATAAAGGGGTCATTGAGGTAATGGCGGATGGACCCGGTGGCAAAGGCAGAACCCTGAAGGTCAGGATGGTTGATGACTTCAACTCCAGGTGGGTAACATCCTCGAACCCCAAAGGGCGGGATGGGAAATGCAAGCGTTTTTTTAATCTGGCGTTACTGATGAATGCAGTGGCAAGCTCACATCCCGGGCAAAGCTGCAATATTGCAATTAATGAATCAATTGGAGAAATCGTCTGTGAAATTAACCGGGTGCCCTCTATAAACCGGCTGCGGGATCAATTGCTCATGGCAATAAACCTGTTAAATAACAGTAATAATGAAGATATACGTTTTTACAGACCAACGCCTGGCATGCCATCTTTTGATAACTTTACCGGGCTTAATTTTCATATAGATAGTCTGGATAAAGTCGATAGTCAGTGGATTTTAAAGTGCAGCCTTTTTAGTATCGGGTTTTCATGCGAGGGTAAGGATATACCTGATCTACTGTGCACGCTTTTGGGTGAGGGGCCACAAAGCAAACTCATCAGGTTTGCTGCCACCCGCGTGCCTGAGTCTAGCCATGAGTTGCCTGAACTTTCTGATGATGATTTCACCCATAATCAGGAATGCATCAAGCTTCTTCTTATTTTACGTCCGCAAGTGATGATTCCCCTGGTCAAAGCAAAAACGGACTGGCTGAGTGATAAGCAACTGATGTTACCACTGGTCAAATTAAATGGACTGTTGCTTGAATATTTGCCCAGTGAACTAAAGCAGGACAAAGAGGTTGTTTTGAATGCTGCTACCCACACCCCGGAGGCATTACAGCATGCCGATGAGAAGTTCTGGGATGATCCTGAAGTGCTCAGGGCCGCGGCTAACGCCTGCCAAGAACTATTTTTCAACATGGTTCAGGCCATGAGTGGCAAAAAAATACTCAGAAATGCCATGTTACAAGTATTGGATTTAAACATGCGTTACCTTTCGTTTTTAGATTGGCAGCCTTACGGTGATGATCCAACAATAATGCTTGGGTTGGTAAAATGTGGTGAATCTTATTACATGTCTAAAGCTCTCTCTGACACCCTGAAAGATGACACAGCTTTTTTTAAAATGGCGATGAATATTGATCCGAAAGTTATCAAATATGCTTCTGAGCGGATACGTAAGGAGCATGGGATGGTGTAGCTTCAGTAGTAATCCGAATAACATCCTTGCCCGATCACACTGGAAAATTCTCCGGAACATCCTGTTCTGTGGAGTCCAGCAGTTTAACATAAGCCCGTCTGTCGGTAGCTTGCTGTTGATGTGTATGAAAGTACATTGGATTGGCAAGCGCCCTGCCAATCAGCTGGCAAGTTGATGACTCGTCATTGTTGCGCCTCAGTACCCGGTAACTTTGATAGCTGCTAACACAATAGAGTGCGGTCAAGGCACCTAGAATAATCATCGCGCCAATAACCACCGCAGAGACTGTTTCGGGCGTATTGCCAGAGGTAGGTGAAGTGGTGTCGTTAGTCCGTAAAGGGAAAGCTCTGGTGGAGTTGGTTGTCTGATTAAAGAACGATGTCGGGGGGGCGTAAATCCGGACGGAAGATGGGGTAAAGCTGGTATTCATGGAAGATAATGTTGGCTCAGTAGTCATCGGGGGAGTAGTTGGGCATGGGTTTTTACTGCATCTTGAGTTGTCACACAGATACCTGCGCCCCAAGTCTTCGCAAATTCGTTTATTGCAACCTTGTTCATCTAAGTTATTTGGGCAATCTTTTCTGCCATTGCATCGCGTCACTAAGGGACGACAAATTGGTGTATCACGAGACCCACACTGAAAACAGGCTGATCGATCACAAAGGAACCCATGAAAATGGGGATATGGTCTGCATGGCCTTGCTGCCCCGGCCGTCTGCACGAGAGTGGATAATGTCGCCAAAGCCACCAGGCTCTGTTTTAATTCTGGACATAGGCAGTCAATGTCATCGGACCCCATCACCTGTCCTGCGGCAAATTCTGCGGCATTGTGCATCAGGTTGCCACTGGCCTGAAGCGCTCTGAGGGCAAAGGAGTATAGCCGATTACCGGGCAGAGGACTGCTGCCGTTACCAGCACAAATAAATGTCCCGGAGTTGGCAGGGCAAGCCTGCCTTTCGGCGTTCCTGCCATGAAAGGAAATTATCTGGCTGTTGAATGTATCCCTGGTGTCGTCGTCGGTGCCAGGGCTTTGTGGGCAGGGCTGTGATGGGGTTTGCAACGAGTTTGTCAACATGGTGATTACTCCTGCTGAAAATAACATGTTTCAGCTTTGCAATTCCGGGAGTTGGTCCGAAAATGGCCACCGTAGTACGGATTGCGAGAAACTGAGGTTGAAATTTCTGACTCTCAGGAGAGTAGCAGGGCTATTTGATGAAGGAGAGATTTTTGACCAACTTATCGAAACTGGACGCATTAAGAAGCCGGAAGGCTGAATTAGTGTTTTGAAATTGATGTAATCAGCGCTTCCCATGACCTTGATCATTGCTGTGCAGAAATGCTCTGGTATGGTGACGGCACCATTGCCACCCTATAACCATGGGCTGCACAGCCTGGCCCATCGCCTGCGTTGAAGCTTCTCACCATAGTTCAGGTTATGACTGGTCACTTCGCCTTGTCCCACAGGCCACAATGACTTGCCTGCGCTCATCGTTAGTCGGCGGCGATGGTATGAGTGGTTCAATAGAGGAGTCGTTATGAATACCCTGGATATGACACAGCCCCCGGGAAGATCACCGGTACAGGGTACTGGTCCGGTGGTTACCCGCAAGCCGGTATATCAGAATTCTTTGCCCCCGTGTAATCACACCTGCCCGGCGGGGAATGATATCCAGGGTGCTTTGGCATTGGCTCAGGAAGGGCGCTTTGAACAAGCCTGGCGCACATTCATGAACAACAACCCGCTGCCGGCAACCCATGGTCGAATCTGTTATCACCCCTGTGAAGATGGCTGCAGTCGTGTGCAAGTGGACGACGGTGTAAGTATTCATTCCATTGAGCGCTTCCTGGGGGACATGGCCATTGAGCAGAACTGGCCTATGCCGACGCCCAAAAACGAGACCGGGAAAAAGGTTCTGGTCATCGGTGCCGGTCCTTCTGGTCTGAGTGCCGCTTATCATTTGCGCCTGCAGGGGCATACCGTTGAAATACGTGAAGCAGCACCGATTGCCGGTGGCATGATGCAGTTTGGTATTCCCGCGTACCGTTTGCCACGGGACGTGCTTGCCGCCGAGATTGCCCGTATTGAATCCATGGGGATCTTGATCACCCTGAATCACCGGGTAGAAGACCTGCTGGCAGAAAAGCAGGAAGGTCAGTTTGATGCAGTTTACCTGGCCATTGGTGCGCATATTGGCAAGCAGGTTGATATTCCTGCCCGTGACGCTGGCAAAGTGCTGGATGCGGTCAGCTTCCTGCGGGAAACCGGTGTGGGCGAAAAGCCGGTGCTGGGTCGTCGGGTAGCAGTATACGGTGGTGGTAATACGGCGATGGATGCCGCACGCACGGTAAAAAGAATGGGTGTGGATGAGGCCATGATCATCTATCGCCGGGACCGTGATCATATGCCCGCCCACCGTTTTGAAGCGGATGAAGCCGAGGCAGAAGGCGTCAATATCCACTGGTTGCGAACCATCCAGAATATTGAAGGGAGTGAATTTAACGTTGAGATTATGGAGATCGGTGATGATGGTCGTCCATATCCAACCGGCCGCTTTGAAACGCTGGCGGTGGATTCCCTGATTCTGGCCCTGGGTCAGGATGTGGAAAGAGACATGCTGGACAGAGTACCCGGTCTGGAGTTTGATCGCTGGGGCTCACTGACCGTTGATGACCAGATGATGACCGGTTGTGCAGGTATTTTTGCCGGTGGTGATATGGTGCCGTCTGATCGTACTGCCACCATTGCGGTGGGGCATGGCAAGAAAGCCGCCCGCTTTATGGATAGCTGGCTGACCGGTAAAAAAGTGAATGAGATCACCGTAAAACAGCTGGTGGACTTTGACGGATTGCATCTCTGGTACCGTACCCGGGCCGATCGTCAGCATGAGCATGCGCTCAGTGTGGCGCAGCGTAATGACTTCAGTGAAGTGGTTCATGGTCTCAGTGAGGCCCAGGTTCGTTTCGAGGCCAGTCGCTGTTTCTCATGCGGTAACTGTTTTGAGTGTGATGGCTGTTTCGGGGCCTGTCCGGAAGGTGCCATTACCAGGCTGGGTAAAGGTGAGGGCTACCAGGTTAACCATGAACTCTGTACCGGCTGCATGGCCTGCTACCGTCAGTGTCCATGCCATGCTATCGAGATGCAGGCCGTGCAACAAAACGTCTCACTGCCCGTCATGGCGGCTCAAATGGAGGTACGGTAATGTCTCAGTCTAAAGAACAGTCGGTTCGTGTCACCATTGATGGTAATGAGGCGGCTGCTTACGTTGCGTATCGGACCAACGAAGTCTGTGCCATCTATCCTATTACTCCGTCGTCCAATATGGCGGAGCTGGCAGAACAGTGGTCGGCCGAAGGCATCAAAAATATCTGGGGCGGCAGACCCCATGTAGCCCAGATGCAGAGTGAGGCAGGTGCTGCCGGTGCGGTTCATGGATCACTGCAGACCGGGGCGCTGACCACCACCTTTACCGCCTCCCAGGGGCTGATGCTGATGCTGCCCAATATGTATAAGATTGCCGGGGAACTGACGCCGACGGTGTTCTACATTGCAGCACGCTCACTGGCGACCCAGGGGTTGTCTATCTTTGGCGACCATCAGGATGTGATGGCGGCAAGAAGTACCGGCTTTGCCATGCTGGCCGCCAGTTCGGTTCAGGAGGCCCATGACCTGGCCCTGATTGCCCAGGCGGCGACACTGGAATCCCGGGTGCCTTTTATGCACTTCTTTGATGGTTTCCGTACCTCCCATGAGATTAACAAGATCGCCTTGCTGCCTGATGCGGTGATCCGGGCGATGATTGACGATCAATTGGTACACGATCATCGTCGTCGGGCGCTGAATCCGGAACATCCGGTCATTCGCGGCACGGCACAGAACCCGGATGTGTACTTCCAGGCCCGGGAAAGTGCCAATCCCTTCTATGAAAAAACACCGGATATTATTGCCGCCTGCATGGCGCGTTTTGCCGACCTGACCGGCCGCCATTACCAGCCTTTCAGCTGGTTTGGACCACAGAATGCCAAACGTCTGATCATTGTTATGGGCTCTGGTGCCGAAACGGTCAAGATGACCCTGGCCGCTATGAATCGGGAACTGCCGGAAGACGACCTGGTGGCGATGATTCAGGTTCGGCTCTATCGACCATTCTCAGCGGAGCGACTCCTCCATCTTCTGCCGGAATCGGTCACCGACATTGCCGTACTGGACCGCACCAAAGAGCCCGGTGCCAGTGGTGAACCACTCTATCAGGACGTAATAACGGTACTGTCCGAAGGCTATATGAGTGACCGGCTGAAGAAAATGCCGCGCGTCATCGGTGGTCGTTATGGTCTTTCCAGTAAGGAGTTCACCCCTGCCATGGTCAAGGCGGTGTATGACGAGCTGGTTAAGGAAAAGCCGAAGAATCACTTTACCGTTGGAATTCACGACGATGTGATGGGCACCAGCCTGGACTACGACGCGTCGTTTATTATCGAAGATCGTGACAGTGTCCGGGCGATGTTCTTCGGTCTTGGGGCCGATGGTACCGTCGGTGCCAATAAAAACTCTGTGAAGATCATCGGCAGTGATCCGCAGCTGAATGCCCAGGCTTACTTCGTTTACGACTCTAAAAAGTCGGGCTCGCAAACCATTTCTCACCTGCGCTTTGGTCGGCAGCCCATTGAAGCCCCTTATCTGATTCAGTCTGCCAGTTTTGTTGCCTGTCATCAGTTCAACTTTCTGGAGAAAACCGATGTGCTCGCCAATATCGAGGAGGGCGGTGTTTTCCTGCTGAACAGCCCCTATGGACCGGATGATGTCTGGGACCATCTGCCTCGGCGTGTGCAGGACCAGTTGATTCAGAAGAAACTGAAGTTCCATGTGATCGACGGCGCTGCCGTGGCTAAATCTGCCGGTATGGGCAACCGAACCAATACTATAATGCAGACCTGCTTCTTTGCCCTGTCCGGTGTTCTGCCCAGGGATGAGGCCATTGCTCGTATCAAACAGGCGATTGACAAGACCTACCGACGCAAAGGTAAAGATATTGTTGAGCGAAACTTCCGGGCGGTGGATCAGACTCTGGAACATCTCTACGCCGTAAAAATCCCTGCATATATGGCGCATGCCTATTTACCAGGTGATACGTCTGTAGAGAAGCCGGTAGTTTCTGAGCAGGCACCTGACTTTGTTAAAGAAGTCACCAGTCTTATGATCAGCGGACAGGGTGACCTGATCCCGGTCAGTCAGATGCCCGTGGATGGCACCTGGCCAAGCGGCACAACCCGCTGGGAAAAACGCAATATTGCCCTGCAGATTCCGGTCTGGGATGAAGAGGCCTGTATCCAGTGCGGTAACTGCAGTATGGTCTGCCCTCATGCGGCTATCCGTGCGAAGTTCTACCATCAGGCCAGCCTGGTGGATGCACCGGAGGACTTTAAGTCAGCAACCATCAGCGCCCGTGGGTTCCCGGAAACCCGCTACACCCTGCAATGCTATCCAGAGGACTGCACCGGTTGTGGTCTCTGTGTGGCAGCGTGCCCGGTTCGTAATCCCAAAAAGAGTGGTGATCGCGCCATCAATATGATGGACAAGGAGCCGGTACTGGCGCAGGAAAAACAGAACCTGTCGTTTTTTGAGCAGCTGCCCATAAATGATCGCCGTCGAGTGGATTTCTCCACCGTGCGGGGTGTCCAGTTCCTTGAACCTTTATTTGAGTTCTCCGGTGCCTGTGGTGGTTGCGGTGAAACGCCCTACCTGAAACTGCTGACCCAGCTGTTCGGTGATCGTCTGCTGGTGGCCAATGCCACCGGTTGCTCTTCAATTTATGGCGGTAACCTGCCAACCACGCCATGGTCAAAAAATGCTGAAGGGCGTGGACCTGCCTGGGCCAACTCTCTTTTTGAAGACAATGCCGAGTTTGGCTTTGGTTTCCGTCTGTCCAGTGACCATCAGGCGGAGCAGGCGATGCTGGAACTGGAGTCTTTCCGGGAACTTCTGGGTGCTGATCTTGTGGATGCCATCATCCATGCACCTCAGTTGAATGACACTGATGTACAAAATCAGCGAGAGCGACTGCAGCAGGTGCAGGAAAAACTGGCACAGGTAGAAACACCAGCAGCACAAGGCCTCAAGGTTGTGCTGGACCGTTTGTTGAAACGTGTCGTCTGGATTGTTGGCGGTGACGGCTGGGCTTACGACATTGGCTCTGGCGGCCTTGATCATGTGTTGGCCAGTGGCCGTAACGTCAATGTGCTGGTAATGGACACTGAAGTCTATTCCAATACCGGCGGTCAGGCGTCAAAATCCACGCCAATGGGTGCGGTGGCAAAATTTGCGGTGGCAGGCAAACGGTCCGCCAAGAAAGATGTTGCGCTGCAGGCCATTGCCTATGGCAATGTTTATGTGGCCCGGATTGCCATGGGGGCCAGCCCGCAGCAGACACTGCAGGCCATTCGTGAGGCTGAAGCCTGGCCCGGGCCTTCACTGGTGATCGCCTATTCGCACTGTATTGCCCATGGCATTAACATGATCCACGGTATGGAGCAGCAGCGACTGGCCGTGCGTTCCGGCCATTGGCCTCTGTTCCGGTACAACCCTGGTCGTACAGAGTACCATGAGAACCCGTTTGAACTGGACTCGCTCAGACCTAGTGTGCCTTTGACGGAATATATCCGCGGTGAGGTTCGCTATCGGGCCCAGAATATTGCCTGCCCGGATGAAGCAGAGGCGATTCTTGACGAGGCCCAGAAAGTGATCAACCGGAAGTGGGGCGTCTATGAGGAAATGGCAACACACAATGCCATGGACTTTGTCCCTGAGAAGGCGTCGGCTGTTCATTAATAGAGTGACCACAGAGACACAGAGTTAATCCATCGTTCCCCCGGGAACGAGGCTCAGGGTGCAGAAATAGCACTCGGCATTCTGATGTCTCTGTGGTGATTGAGGAGTAAAGATGATGGATTTGACCACCAACTATATGGGGTTAAGCCTTAAAAATCCGTTAATAGCGGCCGCTAGTCCATTGACGTCTGCATTGAAAAGTATCCAGCGTCTGGAAAAGGCCGGTATCGCAGCTGTGGTTCTGCCTTCCCTGTTTGAAGAGCAGATTCGCCGGGAACAGGAAGAGGAAGAGCGGATTGCCCTGTCCAGAGATGACCTGTTTCCGGAGGCCACCTCTTTTCTGCCTGCCGGCCTGACCCTGGAACGTGGTTCGCAGGCATATCTGGACACCATTCATAAAGTTAAGGCAGAGGTGGGTATCCCGGTGATTGCCAGCCTGAATGGTTGCTCGGAGGGTGGCTGGATGGATTATGCCCGACAGATTGAGCAGGCTGGAGCGGATGGTATTGAGCTGCATATTTATTACAATCCACCCTCGCTGGAGATTAACGGACGTCAGGTTGAGGACGTCTATCTGGACGTCGTAAGAAGTGTAAAAAACAGTGTCACCATTCCGGTTGCCCTGAAAATTGACCCATTCTTCAGTGCCTTCGGCAATATGGCCAGACAGTTTGATGAGATTGGCGTTGATGCACTGGTGATGTTCAACCGGATGCTGCAGCCGGACTTTAATCTCAACAATATGCAGGTTGAAACCAGCTGGCCAATCAGCAAAGCCGGTGAGATCGGTATTCCATTGCGCTGGATCAGTGTGCTGCACGGCAAGATCAATGCCTCTCTGGCGGCCACATCCGGGGCCTACGACCATGAAGACATTATCAAATATCTGCTCGGTGGGGCGGATACGGTGATGCTGGCTTCTGCGCTGATCCGCAATGGGGCGGACTATGTGTCCGTGCTGTTAAAAGGCCTGGAAGTGTGGCTGAAACAGCGGGATTTTGTCGGGCTGAATGACATGCGCGGGATGATGAGCCAGCGCTCTGTGGCCAACCCGGAAGCCTTTGAACGGGCCAACTACATTCGTACCGTGGATGGAGCGAGGAAGCACTGACCTGTTGCCTCGTTCCCATGCTTTGATGGTGTTGCAATAGGTGGATAAGCTCTGAACCACGAAGGCAAAAGGGTGCCTTTATTGATTTGCCTGGCATTGCTCAGGCAAGCTTAGAAAAAACCTTGAGCCTTTGTGGTTTCTTTCTTTATTAAGCCTTTTGTTGTTTAAAAAATTTTTACTGGAACTCGGGGTCGTTTCAGCTGATTTAGAAGTCGGTGGTAAATTAACTGAGTTTTTAGCTGAATTGGCTGACTGACGATACTGCTTTTTGCGCTCCCTTTCGCGCTGGGTGTAAGCGGGATCTTTGCGAAGTTCCCTTTGGCGCTCCCTTTGGCGCTCGACGTAAGCGGGATCTTTGCGAAGCTTCCTTTGGCGGTCCCTTTGGAGCGCCCTTTGGCGCTCGGCATAAGCGGGATCTGTCTGGTAGCGCTCCCTTTTGCGCTCCCTTTGGAGCTCCCTTTGGTGCTCGACGTAAACGGGATCTTTGCGAAGCTTCCTTTGGCGCTCCTTTTGGCGCTCCTTTTGGCGCTCGACGTAAACGGGATCTGTCCGGTAGCGCTTCCTTTGGCACTTCCTTTTTCGCTCCCTTTCGCGCTCAGCATAAGCTGGATCTGTCTGGTAGCGCTCCCTTTGGCGTTGCCTTTGGCGCTCCCTTTTGTGCTCGGCGTAAGTGGGAGCTTTGCGAAGCTCCCTTTGGCATTCAATTTGTGAAGAACTTTCATCAATAGCTTCTTCGGCTTGAGTTGCAGGCGATGTATACTGTTGAAGATATTCACTTTTCAATTGTGGGGTAATAATCGCAATCGGCGATGTAGATTTAGAAAAATTACCAATGTCCTCTTGATTAGGAATTTGAATAGGTGGATTAAGTTTGGTACCAACATCTGTCGAGTTTTGTGAGGTTGATTGAATACCCTTTGTGAAGGAGTATATCAAAAAAGTATTATTTTCAGGGTCATATTCTGCAACCTGATAATTTTCCAGTGGTATAGCTACTGCAATTGCAGGTGATTCTTTGTAGTTAGTTTGATTTTGTACAGCGAAATCTTCCAACCATTTTTTTTTAGGATTTAAATATCCTTGATTATCTGAACTTGTAGATTGGTCAGTCATGTCATGGTTAGTTACAGGTTGTCGAACTTCAGTAACCAACCGGGAAAAAGCCTGACCTGTTACACCAGATTCAGCTAAAGGCATGCCTTGAATATTAGAAGGGCCATTAGGGGCTGGACTTAATTGAGAAGAAGTTGGTTTATCCATTGAATTATCGAATCATTGGATTGCAGCTTAAGACCACGCTTTCTTATAAAAGTTCCTCCCTTTCATTACTCATTCACCATTTATTTATTTCAACCAAACATAAAAAAAGGCTCTTCAGGGATAACTGTGGGTAGAAATCAACAAATTTGAAGAAAAAAGCACCAGCGGCTGATTTCAGGTATGTTTTTATTTGCAGACAAAAACAAGAAGAAACGCCGCTGATGCTGATAAAAACTATCCTCAATAAAGTTCATAAGTAGCTAACCATATGAAATCGAATATTTCTGACTCCTTGTTCCGGCACTCTGCTTCGTTACAACTCCGGTCACATAGCTACGGCTATGCTCCCTCCGTTGTGCCTCGCATAGTACCAGCCCAAGAAGCCAGAAATATTCGATTCCATATGGCCAGCTACTTAAACTCAAGTCATTTGTTTATCAGGATGTAAAACTCGGTCTCTATCAAGGCTCTGAAGTATTCAATGTAATCGTGGCCCCACGCAAGAACGGCCATGCTATTTGCTCAGGATGTCAGCAACCAGCTCCGGGCTATGACCGGCTTGCTGAACGTCGTTTCGAGTTTGTCCCTCTCTGGGGAATCAGGGTTTTTCTGCTCTACAAAATGCGCAGGGTTGAATACAAGACATGTGGCGTAAAGGTTGAACAGGTTCCATGGGCTGAAGGCAAGAAGGAACTCACCAAAGTTTACATGCAGTTTCTGGCAAACTGGGCTAGGAGGCTGTCCGAGAATAGACTGCCCTACTGCGGCGACAGCAAATTGGTCTAAAAATCCGCTTTTGTTCGGCAAATAGCCCCGCTATTCACCTCACAAAACCGAATTTTTATCCTCAATTTTCTGTCGTCCTCGCTACGGGCGCTATTCTCGGACAGCCTCCTAGAAAGCTCTCCTGGAAGGAGGTCGCCCGTACATTCAATACCTCGTGGGAGAAGGTCTTTCATGCTGTTGAGTATGTGGTTGAGTGGGGCAAGAAGCATCGTTCACTTGATAATATCAAGGCCATTGGTGTTGATGAGGTGGCGTATCAGATCGGCCATAAATACTTGACTGTTGTCTACCAGATTGATCGCGACTGTACACGGCTACTATGGGTTGGTCAGGAGCGCAACGAAGCTACGATTCTCAGCTTATTCGCTTTCCTGGGTACACAGCGAAGCCAGCGGTTGGAGTATGTCTGTTCTGATATGTGGCAACCCTACGTAAAAGCGATTGCGGCGTTTGCCAGCCAGGCATTACATATTCTGGATCGCTTTCATATCGTTGCCATGCTGAATAAGGCCATTGATGAAGTCAGGGCCACGGAACACAAACAGCTTCAGGCAGATGGTTATGAACCGGTGCTGAAAAAGACACGTTGGTGTCGGCTCAAGCGAAAAGAGAACCTGACCGAGAAAGAAGAGATCAAGCTGAACACAGTGCTTCAGTACAACCTGAAAAGTGTCAGAGCCTATCTTCTCAGAGAAGAGTTCCAAGTGTTCTGGGACTACATCTCACCACACTGGGCAGGAAAATACCTGGACCGGTGGTGTACAAGGGTGATGCGATCAAAGATAGAACCAATGAAGAAAGTTGCTAAAACTGTTCGACGACACAAGCCACTTATCCTGAACTGGTTCAAGGCGAAAAAGGCGTATTCCAGCGGTATCGTTGAGGGTCTGAACACCAGGATAAAACTCACTACGAGAAAATCATACGGTTTCAGAACCTACAGATGTGCGGAAATCGCGTTATATCATACGCTTGGCAAGTTACCGGAACCGGAAATGACCCACAGATTTTACTGACGAGGCAAAAAATTAAAATAGGCAGATAATCCACAGGCTAAATGCTGGATATAACATATACTGATCAGACCTCAATGCTCAATAGGTTGTAGTTTATGATCTGGAAGACTCTGTTTCCCATATTCATAATGAGCTGTGTACTGTTGGATGTTAATTGTTTGGCTGCTGCGCCAATCGATGAAAATAAATCAGATGATTGCTTTTTAAAAAACAAGATCTTTAACGTTGTTGTTGGTGAAGAGTACAGTGCACCCATTCGATTCGGAACATTGGAAGCTAACAGTATTAAGAGAGACTCTGTACATTTCGGAATGAAGGGCAACGATTTGCACTATGCCTTCACTCTTACCCTTAACCTGACAGATCCTGAACACTCAAAAAGGCTGTACTATGAGGTAAAAAACCTGATTCCCGCAGTCAGCAAAACGTTGCCTGAACCCAGGTTTACCAGAAATAGTGTTGATATCATTGGAGCCTGTGATCAAGAGCATTTTGTGATTGTAATGCCCCAGGCAGGCAATGAATTTTCTTTTCTCAGGAAAGCGCAGGAAATGAGTACGCCTCATGGTTCAGGGCTTATGGTGGAAGGGCATCTTGTTTCACCGCACGTTCCCAACGATTCTTCTGGATCTCCGGATAAAAAATTAAGAGTAAGCCTCAGCTCTTTTGCTGACAGGCTGATGGAAAAAAAGCTGAGTCACCTGGAAGAGCAGCCTGAGGTTCCTGCGGTGATTGTTGAGCTCGAGGAGGGTGAGTTGGCTCAGGAATTATTGGATATGAAAAGTGATGAATATTATCACTCCGCAAAAATGTATGAAGAGACCTATGCAAAAGTCACCAGGAAAGATCAACAAGGGTTAAAGGGTATTGACAGGCAAATTGACGATTTGGAAAAGGCGCATATCGCCCTTTACAAGCAGATCGAAGATATACTGAGGGATTTTCAAAACCAGATAGAGCAGATCAGGTTAAGATGATCAACCAGGCGCTTCATGGCATGGCGGCATGGATAGATAGCGACAATCGCTGGCCTTTCTTTCGCCAATCAGGCTTTCGATAATGACTTTCAGTTGTTCCATTGCCGCTGCTTCATCGCTCCCTTCAATGGTCAAAGTGATCATGTCGTTTTTGGTGATACCGGCAGACATGAGCTTCATCAGGCTTTTGGCATCAGCCTTGTGTCCCTTGTTATCAACGGTGACCGTACTGGCAAACCCTTGGCACGCTTTGACAAATACAGCGCCAGGGCGAGTGTGCAGGCCGTTTTCATTAGTTACTTTGATTTGTGCAGTTTGCATGGTTTCCGGCAAAGATATCAGCTTGAGTGAGTTTGACCCGATGCATCTATCGAAAGAGGCTAACTGCTTAATGCTCCCATAAAATAGTTTTCATGTTAATGATCCCTGTCATTTTTGATGAATATGCTGGTGGTAAAAACTGAGTGTTGTGTGGCAAGTCCAAAACCATCTGCTACGCTAACTATTCCAATAAGAACGGGTGGATATATGGCTAATAACAGACATAGTGATGATCCTATGGGACGCATGGAAATCAGTATCAGGAATACACAAGACGGTATTCAAAGGCTGTTTCTGCACAGCGCTAAACATGAACAAGCTATTGAATCGCTTCAGAAAGATGTCAGCTCACTTCAGAAAGATGTCAGCTCACTTCAGAAAGATGTCAGCTCACTTCAGCAAGATGTCAGTTCACTTCAGCAAGATGTCAGCTCACTTCAGCAAGATGTCAGCTCACTTCGGGAAGATGTTGAAACGTTGCGCCAGGAAACCCGTGAACGCTTTGACAAGATAGAAGACACTCTTGCCATCATTGTGAACCACCTGCAGAAGTAACAGACACATAACGGTGGCTTCCACAGGACTCCGCCTGTGATGAATGCTCCCGACATGGAGGTCTCTACCATCGTCGTTAACTGAGAGTACTGTCCTTTAAGGAATTGCACCGTAATAAGTGCAGCATTTAACAGTTCCTAAGTTCCAAATGCAGCCAGATCAACATCCTCCAGGAACGGGCTTTTCAGTGCTTCTGCCACCGTCATCCGTTGGCTTGGGTTATGATGCAAAAGAGCTTCCGCCAGTTGGATCGCTTTCTTGTTAACGCCCATTCGTACCATTTCGGCAATGGCCTCATCCCGTCCATCGAGTTTGTATTCGATCGTCTCAACAGCTTCTGACAGGTCTGATCGATAGAAGTAACGCTTTCCGGTAAACATCTCTGTCAGGAGCACACCCAAAGACCAGGCATCTTCAGCCTTTAAGTTGACATTTTGAAAAATCAGATCGTCGGGTGCCCTGTAGCCAGGGGGGCAAAGAGCGATATGCAGCACAAAGTCTGCCGGGTTGTAATCCTTGATGGTTAAATCAATCGTCGGGTCACCCGCAGTTCTGGCTAAGCCAAAACCGATCAGCTTCAGGTGAGCTTTGCCATCAATCACAAAATTTTGCGGCTTTATATCCCGATGGGCATAACCTTTTTCGTGTAATGAAGCAACCGCTAAGGTAGCTTGTTTGAATAAGTGGGCAAGCAGTTTTTCATCCTTGTGGGAGATGGCATTAACTGTTGCAGGATCTTTCCCGGGCTGGGCACCTGCGTTGTGCAATGCTTCGATTAAGGAACTCATACTTGTGCCATGAAGTGGCGTATGGATCACGTCGTCAATTAATTCATGGGGTATTACATAATCACCGGCGCATCTCAAGGCCACTTCACACTCTTTTTCGGTGGAATTGATTTCTTTGAGCAGTGGGTCTACCTTAGCGTGTGCCTCAACCATTTGCTCAATAGTGATAATTTTATTTAAACAGCGTTGGAACAATGCATCAACTATGTTGCGATGCATTAATTCAGTGGCTGTTCTCCTATCTGCATGGGGCTTTTTGGCCACCTTGAAATGGTGCCCATGGCGGCATAGTATCGTACGGCCAGAGGTACCCACACTCAGATCTTTCATAGGCTTGCCATGTCGATTCGTTAACGAAACAGGACGTTCAGATACCCGGCGGAAATCTTTGTACCGAATATAAGCATACACTCGCTGGAGCTTTTTCTTGCAAGCCAGAGCCAGTTCTTTCAAGTTTCGTCCCTGCCAACTGCCTTGTTTCTCTGGAGTGGGCTCTTTGATACGGTGGGGATGATCAATCATGGATTTTGTTATTTTCATGGCGCTATTCCCTGTTAGAGTGAGATTTCCCTATTACCTGAAAATACCTTACAAGTAGTTAACCATTTTTTCTCATATAGATGCCTGACAGGCTGGTCAGTCAGGGTAACAGCTTGATTTTCATGGAAAAGAAGAAATGCAAAGACCCCGGTATTACGCCGTTGCATCACCGGGGGATTGGCTGGTATTGAGCTTATCTGATCGAGCTTTTGAAACTAAAGGCGTAGGCACCGTTACTGTCTGGCTGTCCCAGAAAAGCCAGTCCTTGTTCCATCGGTGCAGGTAACGACGTATCGGGCGTCATTTTTCCGGTAAAGGTATAACGGCCACTGGTGCTCAGCTGAAAATCGCCATAGCTGTTCATGATGGATGAAGTCTGTGTCACCCTGGCGATCAGGTTTCGGTTCTTACAGCTTAATTGTGCAGTTGAATTCCCCAGATCAAACTGGCCCAAGGGTGAAGATAACTCACTGTTTGTGAGTGCTGCATTACCATTGATATTCATACACCCTTTGTCGTTTAAAATAAGCTCATCCAGCTCCAGCAGGACATTACCTTGTACTTCACCGGGAATGTTGCCGACTGTCGTGTCTTGTAAAGATGCGAGTAGCCACGGCGCGGTGGTATCCAGTTCGACATTATTCAGTGTCAGCGTCTGTCGGTTAATCACCACCGTTCCCCGGCCTTCAACAGGGGATGCTGCATTGCCCAGCTCCACCGAAACCTGAACCTCACCTTTCAGGAGCGAGGCGGGTTCAATCTGCCAGCGGATGGCTGGCAGCGCCAGCGGCTTTCGTGACACCGTCAGCGTGACGCTTTCAGCAGCTCCAGACCATAGAGTGCCGGTAATTCCAGACATGTTGACGGGGAGTTGCCTGGTTGGCAGATATTGCCAAACGGTTGCCGCCGACATATTGGCGATCAGAAAGCCGCTGTAGCTGACCAGACCAAGCGTCGAAAGCAGTATAACCTTACCTGTTTTTCCCTGTTTCATATTCTGCTCAACCACGTTCAAGCTGCAGGCGACGTACTTCAACAAAACCACTGGTATCCGTGGCTTCCAGTTGTATGCTGGCCACCTTGATCCGGTGCTGTTGTTCCAATGTTGTCAGCCAGCCTATCAGTTTATCGAAGCGGGCATTGGCCAGATCAATATCCAGCGTTTCGTCCTGGCCGTTGGCTCGCTGAACCCGCTGGATTACCAGCTGATATCTGCCCGCCAATTGATGGACGGTCTGGTCCATGGGCATATTGCTGACAGGGCGGGCAGTGGCACCTGAAGCTCTCAAGCTGAGGACCTGCTCCGCCTGCTGTTGTATCTGCGTCAGCTGTGCGCGGCTGGCAGCCACTTTCTTCTCTGCCAGAGCCTGTTGTTCAGCAAGCGGTGTCATCAGACCCTGCCAGATCAGCCAGATAAACAATGTAACCAGTGCCGTGGCGGTGAGCCACTGCTCCCGGCGGGAAAGCTGCCGCCAGCGGCCAATCATGCTTTGCCAGAAAGGGCTGGCGCTGTTGATGGTATTGGTAAGGAAGCTCATCAGGACACACCTCCTGAAATAACCAGCATGCCAGTCACTTCATCTCCGGTACGTTCAAGGGCTTCTATGGCAATGGTCAGCCCTTCGCCCCGGTTAAGATCTTGTTCAAACTGTTCCCGGAAACGGGTGAAAACCTCAAAGTCACCGGCTTGCGCCTGAATACGCAGGCTTTGTCGTGCACCTTCTCTGGTGTTGACAGAGAAAGTCATGGAACTGGCTTGCAGCTCGGGGAATGCATTAAGCACCGGGGTAATCCGGGCCAGCATGGCCAGCATACTCTGTGATGTTTCTTCCGGTTGTTGTAACGCTGCCAGCTTTTGTCGCATCTGGGATTGCAGCCTGACAACCCGCTCGCCCGGAAACAGCTGCTGGTAAATACTGTTGGCCTGCTGTTGATAAGATGCCGCAGTTTGATCCAGTTGATGGGTTTCCAGCACCGAGTGAGCGGTTACCAGTATAAGAAACAGGCAGGCCATCAGGGCGGTGGACCACCAGGGCAGTAGTCGTTGGCGCCAGGGTGAGGCAGGTTGCCATTTTCCCTGCAGCAGGTTGAGTGGTGTATTACCGGCCTGAGGGGCCAGCAGTGTTAATGGCGATGAGAAATGCTGCTCTGTTTCCAAAAACGTCAGTTCAGGATGCTCCTTTTTCAGGCCATCCATAAACAACGTTAACCACTGTGACTCACAGACGGCTGTCTGCCACTGGCCATATCGGGCAATGGTCAAATCATCAATCTGCAATAAACGGCACTGATTTTCTTCGATGGGCAGCATCAGGGCATCGGGTACCCAGCGTTTGGTGATCACTCCGGCATCGGTCAGCCAGCCTTGCCACTGTGTCATATCGGCCTGTTTGATGACGGCCAGATGAGCCTGACTGTCCCCATGTTGGAGAACGGCAACATGCAGGTCTTCAACATCATCACCCAGCTCTTCTTCCAGTCGCCAGGGAAGGGACTGGCGAACAGCGGGGGTCAGTCGTCCCTGAATAGTCAGAGTATGCAGCGTCACCCGGGATGATGGCACCAGAATGGTAACGGCCATCGTAGCAATTGGCTGACCGGAAAATGTCCCGCTGCTGACGGTTGTGTCGGCATATTGCGCAATAAAATCCGATACTGTTGGCCAGAAACCATGGGCAATGCGGTATTGTTCAGGGTTGTCCTGAAGCGTTTCAGTGGCGATAGCCAGGCAAAGCTGCCAATAAACCGGTTGGTCGTGATGCTCCGGTAACCTCAATAGCAGGTGAGGATTCATTAAACTCCTCCAAATTTACGGCGAATGACCGTTAATTGGTTGTCTTTGGAACGAGCCAGAAGACTGTTAAGTCTGACTTCGCTTGCGCCGTAATTGGCTGTTGCATGCATTTCGAAATAGTAGCTGACGATGGTCAGACGCTTGTCTGCGCCAGTACTGCTGAAATTGGCCAGCAATGGCTGGCTGGTGAAATCAGCCACCGCATCCCATCCTTCCCGTGGCCTGGTTTCCAGAATAGTGCGTGCCTGATCAACGGGCAGCTGATCAATATAGAGCGCGGCCAGTATTTCCGGTTGGTCAGCAGGAATGGTATTCACATTGATGGTCAGCTCGGTACTGGGCAGGGCACAGAGGTAAGGCATAACTTTTTGGGCGACTGACGATGATACTCCGGCCACGGCGCGCCATTCACTGATATCGCGCATCAGGGTTTTGCTGCTTAAATAAGGGAGTGGCCGGGCGAGGTAATCCGGGTCACTTTCACCTTCGGGAAGATCTTCGTTGCTGACCCAGTTTCGGGTTGCCCGGGTAATCCTGTCTGACTCCCACTGTGGTATTTCCAGGTATTGCAGCAGGGCAGAAAATACCTGACTTTCAGGCGACCTCTGTAAGGTGTCGTTCGTTTCTTTGAACGGCTTTGCCAGGGCATTGATATTAAAACAGGACTGTGAGTCTTTCAGTTGACCGGCAATCTGGCCACCTTCAACCGGTAATACTACATTGGCGGTGGCCCAGTATTGCCCGAGATGGGTGATGTCCGGATCATCTTCGAAGTTCTGTTTCAGCGTTTTGATCGCCAGGCTTTCCCCGGAAAAGGCATACCAGCGTGCCTGCTCCCGTTGCTGCATGGATTGGGTTCTGGTCAACTGGGTGCGAAAGGAGAGTGTTAACTCATTGGCCAGTAAAACCAGCAGGGTCAGTATCAGCAATACGCTCAGCAGGGCAATGCCTTGCTGGCGATCAGGGTAATGGGCTTTGCTGCCATTGGGCTTGTAAAAGACATTGCCACGGAGGCACAGAGACACGGAGAAAAGAAAGTCTTTCTCTGTGTCTCTGTGTCTCTGTGGTGAATCATTATTATTTAGACCCGTCATAATGCAGGCTGCCAGGGTGCTGGCAGTATATAGCGGCGCTCTATACGTCCAAAGTCGTTCATATCAAACTCAATTTTCAGTCCTTCCGGTAAAGAGCCTTCAGCCAATAATAAAGAGTCCCGCCACTGACCATTGATGTAAAAACTGAATTTCAGTGAGTTGATATCGGTTAATAAGATCTGGGTAACCGGCTCGACATTGATGGATGCAGGATCGAGAACATGATGATACTGGCGCTCCAGACGGTTATCACGGAGCCGGTAAAAGACCCGTTGCAATTCCGGCCTGGGTAACCGGTAGTCCGGGTTGTGCCAGCCATGGCGCACCATTGCCAGTGCTTCATCGTCACTGTCCAGCATCTGCGAGTCGCTGAACAGGCTTTGCGCCGTGACCCGGTTATCTAACCGGGTTCCCCGGTCGGCAATTTGTTGCAGGTCCTGGTCAATCAGCAACAGCGTGTATTGCAGTTGTCGCAGGCGCTCATTTTTAGTCAGCACAACATCATGGGCGGTCATCACGCCCTGAAAAATCTGCCAGGCACTGAGGCTGATGATGCTGAAAATAGCGATGGCCGCCAGCATTTCCAACAGGGTAAAGCCCTTTTGCTGTCGTTTGATCTGCATCATCCCTGTTTGACCATATAGCTTCTCAGTGTCGCCAGTACCGGACTTTGTTCGCCCTGTTCACCGCGTACTTCAACATCAATCGCCCGGAAATCGTTATCAGCGGTTTTGATACTGCGAAAACGGACAAACCATTGCTGTCCAGCCAGTTCATGCTCTGCCCATTGCCAGCTGAGTGTTGGCCACTGCTGTGTCAGATGAATGTCTGTCATCTGATTATCAGCCACCAGTCTTGCCAGGGTGCGTTGTTCCAGTATCGGCGTGTTGCGCACACTTTCGCCACTCATGGACAGTACCGACATCCCGGCAATGGCCAGCAGTGCAAGGGCCAGCAGTACTTCCAGTAAAGTAAAACCCTGTGCCGCAGAGACTCTGGAAGGCATCACCGTTGGACTCCTTCCATCAGGGCGATTTCGCCATGTTCTTCGATATTGATAGACAGGGCGTGCCTGGGGTTATCCGCAGAAAAGAGTTTTAACTCCGCCGGTGAAATCTCTCCGGAGGCCCAGAAGAACAGATCTGGTTGAGCCTTAAGTTCGGAGTCTGATAAAGACGCTTTATCGTCAGTGTCAAAGGTAAAACCTTGATCCTGTTCCAGAGTGTCTCGCCAAACCGACTCCCCGGGCAAAATGGCCAACCGCAGGGCCTTATTCAAGGCAACCGGCGAAAGAGTCCGGTCCTGGCTGACTGGCTGCCATTTCCCCTGCTTATAAACCAGAAATTGGTAGCCTTCGGTCGTCTGTTGCAGCCCCATATCCATACCATGGAGCAGTGCTTTCTCCTGCGAGGTTTGAGCCAGCATGATCAGACGTCGGGCCTCTTTCTGCATAAGTAAACCACTGTCGTCAGGCATCAGTGATGGAAGAATGGCGGATATGGCTAACCCCAGGAGTACCATCACCAGCATGATTTCCAGCAGTGTGAAACCGTGCTGGTTTACTCGCTGTCCTGTTTCGGAGTGTGTAACGTTGTTAGCCATTGAGCGTGGTTAGCTATCCAGGTTCCAGTTACCGGTATCATCATCGGTGCCTGGCTGACCATCAGGGCCAGCGGAGAAAATATCCACAGGACCATGTTCCCCCGGGCTCAGCATCAGATAATCGTTACCCCACGGGTCTTTTGGCAGACGACGAATGTAGCCATTGTCACGGTACGATCTTGGCTCCGGACTGCCAGACGGTTTGCTGACCAGCGCTGCCAGTCCCTGCTGGGTGGAGGGGTAGTTGTTATTTTCCAGCTTGTACATATCCAGTGCATTTTCCAGGGCAACGATATCACTCACCGCTTTTTGCAGATCTGCCTTATCTTTATTGCCGATAATGTTGGGGGCAACCATACTGGCCAGTACGCCAAGAATGACAATCACCACCATGATTTCCAGCAGGGTAAAACCTGACTGCTTCTGTCTTTTATTAAGAGGATTCATTGGGTTTTCCTAATGGTCTGATACTGGTTTTTTACCACAAATACTCATGACGATTGTTCGTCACCCTCTGGTATGAAAGATTTGCCACGGAGGCACGGAGACACAGAGGTAAAACTTTATCTTGTCTCCGTGCCTCTGTGTCTCCGTGGCAATTTTTCTTTCACGGCAAAGTTTACTCTGAAGTCTGGCAACAGAATGTAAGTACGATATGCATTCCCACGGGACCATGGACACAGACATCAACCGCCCACCAGTGAGTTCAGGTCCAGCATTGGCGTCAAAATGGCCATAACAATAAAAAGTACGACACCGGCCATGGTAACAATCAGCAATGGGCCAAAAATGCCCAGTGCGATATTTACCTGGGATTCAAATTGCTGATCCTGATTATCTGCCGCCCTGGCCAGCATGCCGGTCAGTTCACCGGACTTTTCACCGCTGGCAATGATGTAAAGCATCATGGGGGAGAACAGTTCGGTCTGCTCCAGCGACTGCCAGAGGGAAGAACCCTCCCTGACCCGTTCAGCGGCGTTAAGCAATGACGCCTGCATGTGTTGATTCACCAGCACCTTTGCCGCAATTCCCATACCTTCCAGTAATGGCACGGTACTGCTGGTCAGTATGCTCAGGGTTCTGGCAAAACGGGCACCATCGACCCCGCTGAGAACACTGCCAATCAGCGGCAATTTTAGTAGCCAGCGGTCATGCACCAGTCGGCAGGTTCGGCTTCGCTGCAGGATCTGTTGGCGTATTACCAGGGTGACAAGCAGCGCCATCGCAATGCCCGGTCCATAGGCACGAACAAAGTCACTGATGCTAATCAGAGTGAGCGTCATGGCGGGCAGCTGTTGCCCCATATGGGCAAACTGTTCAACCACCGTGGGGACCACGGTCACCAACAACGCCGCCACAACACCAATGGCAACCAGTGTCAGGATGGCCGGGTAGATCATGGCCTGAATCAGTTGCCCTTTGATTTTCTGGCGGTGCTCGGTAAAGTCGGCCAGCCTTTCCAGCACGCCATCCAGGTGGCCTGATTTTTCCCCTGCCGCCACCATGGAACGGTAAAGCCGGTCAAAGGTTTTCGGGTAGCAGGCCAGGCTGTCTGCCAGCGATTGCCCTTCAAGAATTTTTGAACGAACCGTGGTGACGATGGATTTCAGGTGTGGTTTGCGCAGCTGTCTTACCAGTGCCTGTAGACACTCTTCCAGGGGAATGCCTGCTGCAACCAGCGTCGCCAGTTGCCGTGTCAGTAGTGCGACTTCCGCATCGGTTGCCTGTCTTTGTAAAAGGGAGCGAAACAGACTCCCCGATGATGAACGTTTATTTAGGGTCGTATCCGACGTTACCTGGCCAGTGGCTGCACTGACGGCGATGGCATTGAGTCCGGAAACCCGCAGCTTTTGCCGCACCTGACGAGGTGAGTCGGCTTCTATGACGCCTTTACTCTTTTTCCCCTTGGCATCCAGGGCTTCGTAAGCAAATACGCTCATAGGCTGTTATTCCCTGGTGACACGCATCACCTCTTCCAGAGTGGTGATGCCGCTGAGAATTTTTCTGAAACCATCCGTTTGAATACTATTCGACGAATGACGTATTTCCTGTTCAATGACTTGTTCACCGGCACCATCATGAATCAGCTGGCGCACCCGGTCATTGACCAGAAACAGTTCATGGATGCCGGTTCGGCCACGGTAACCCGTGTTATGACACACCTCACAACCGGTGGATTGCCACAGCAAATGGTTTGCCGAAAGCCCCATCAGGCTGATTTCAAGGTCGGTAGCAGGGCGCTGTTGTCGGCAGTCCGGGCAGAGTGTTCTGACCAGGCGCTGGGCCAGTACTCCCAGCAGGCTTGAGGCCAGCAGGAAGGGCTCTACCCCCATATCCCTGAGGCGGGTGACGGCACCGACGGCGGTATTGGTGTGCAGTGTGCTGAGTACCAGGTGTCCGGTTAACGACGCCTGTACGGCAATTTCGGCGGTTTCCAGGTCACGGATCTCACCGATCATGACCACATCCGGGTCCTGTCGTAGAATTGCCCGCAGCCCCCGGGCAAAGGTCATATCCACCTTCGGATTAACCTGGGTCTGGCCAATCCCCTCCAGTTCGTACTCCACCGGGTCTTCAACCGTGAGAATGTTGCGCTCACTGTTGTTAATAACACTCAGCCCCGCATAGAGCGTGGTACTCTTGCCGGAACCGGTAGGGCCGGTAACCAGAAGGATGCCATGGGGTTTATGCAACTGCTCCCGAAACTGTTGGCAAAGTATGCCTTCCATACCAAGACTGGCCAGATCCAGCCGGACACTGTTGCGATCCAGCAGACGCATAACGATACGTTCACCGTGGCGAGAAGGCAGGGTTGAGACACGAACATCGACGGCACGGCCACCAAGACGAAGGGATATACGACCATCCTGGGGGATACGCTTTTCCGCGATGTCCAGTCTGGCCATGACTTTTACCCGGGACACCAGCACGGCTGCCAGCTTGCGCTGGGGTCGGAGGATCTCCCGTAAAACACCATCAACACGGAAACGAACGGTCAGGTTTCGCTCAAAGGTTTCAATATGGATATCAGAGGCACCTTCCTTGATGGCCTCGCTGAGCATGGCATTGATCAGGCGGATAATCGGTGCACCGTCGTCGGCTTCCAGCAGGTCTTCATCTTCTGGCAGTTCTTCTGCCAGGGCCTGAAGACCTTCATCATTACCGATATCGTTCATGAGTTGTCGTGCAACGGAGGAGTCCTGTTGATAATGGTTGGCCAGTTTCTGCTCAAACTCATCGTCGTCCAGGGCTATCAGGGTCAGTGATACGCCAGCGAAACGTCTGACCTCCTGCAGTGCAGCAGTAGACGGCAGCCCTTTGTACCAGACCTGAGCCTTGCCCTGGTCATTGTATGCGAGCAGCAAGTTAAAGCGACGGGCGAAAGAGAACGGTAAGTTGCGTTTTCTTTCCGGGCTGACAGACTCTGGCCCGGCGATCACCGAATCCCTCATCCGTTTCTCAATGGTCAGGGCCAGCGCTTCACTCAGGGCTTGCTCTTCCCGTTGGGATGTTCCATGGCTCACAGCTGTATCAGGGCTCAGGGCTGTATCAGGGCTCAGGGCTGCTTCGGTCATTACCTTTCCCCGCCGGTACGACGAACTGGTTTTATGGATGCCTGGGTTGAGGCTTTTTCCAGTTCCACAGCCTTTTCGGCTTCTGCAGACTCTTCATCCATCTGTCGTCTGAGTTCATCAAGGAAATCCCGGGCCGTTGGCTGTTCCGGGAGCACCGGGGTGTCGAAACCAGGCATCAGCGAAATACCCCGGGCCTGCCTGTCCAGCTGGTAAGCACGGATAAGGTGGTACTTCTGGCCGCTGATGGCGTTCATGGTCAGATCATCCCGAATGATGGTCGGACGAAGGAAGACCATCAGGTTCTTCTTCACCTTTTTACTGGAGGTCGAACGGAACAGATGACCAAGGACGGGTATATCACCCAGCAGCGGTACTTTGGAAACACTTTCCTGGACGTTTTCATCCAGCAGTCCGCCTATAACAACGGTATCTCCGGTTTTCACCATCACCGATGTTTTTACCTTGCGGGTAGCAAAGGTTACATCAACGGGAGTGCGGCCATTAACGCTGGAGACTTCCTGCTCAATGGTCAGTTTAACGGCATCTCCGGCATTGATCTGTGGCGTGACCGTCAGTTTGACACCCACTTCTTTACGTTCAATGGTCTGATAAGGGTTATCGTTACCGGAGCTGGGCGTGGAGCCAGTGAGTGTGGGCACTTCATCACCGACAATAAAGGAGGCTTCTTCATTATCCAGGGTCAGCAGGCTTGGCGTCGCCAGCACATTGGACTGGCTGGATGTGGTGACGGCCTGAAGCAGTGCAGTCCAGTCACCGGAGGTGATACTGAAGGCTGCGCCGGAGACTTTTGCCAGTGCTGCGGCAAGGGCGGTGTAATCTCCATCTTTATCCGGGTTTGTGGTAGTGATTAATTGGCCTGTATTGGGATCAGTCGTGACCACGGTTGATCCTTTCTCACCTTCAGCCTCTTTCATCCCCATCAGAATTTCCCCGATAGGAACGCTTGAACCATCCTGGAACTGCATCAGGCTGGTGCCATCTGCATTGGCCAGCTGGAATGACAGGTTAATGCCATCCCCATCCGCCACTTCAACAATAATGGCTTCCACCATCACCTGGGCGCGGCGGATATCCAGCTGCTCAATCACAGATTCCATGGCCTGCATCACATCAGGGCGTGCGGTGACCACCAGTGCGTTGGTCTGCTCATGGACTTCAATGCTGTAATCACCGGATGCACTTTTACTGCGATTACCAGAGGCAATCAGCATTTTACCAACGCCGTCCAGTACCTTTTTCAGGTCTTCTGCTTTGGCATAGTGGAGATAGAAGACACGGATATTGCCAGTAGACTTACGCTCGGCATCCATCTGCAGCAACAGGCTTTTCATGCGTTGCAGGGTCTGGGTATCGGCAGAGAGAATGATCTGGTTGCTGGCCTCGTTGCTGACAATGACGGGGGGCATACCGTTGGCTTTCTGACCCTGTCCGGCGTAGATCGACATAAGAATCCGCTCCATCTCACTGGCGGAGGCATGGAACAGCTGGACAATCTGAATATTGCGCATCCCTGCCTGATCAACACGACGAACCACCTCGGCAACACGCTCAAGGTTATTGGCCCGGCCACTGAGAATCAGAATATTCGACGGGTCGTAATGTACGACACTGCCGGAATTATCAACCAGTTGTCGGAGAATAGGTGACAACTCACGGACAGGTACGTGGTTTACCGGCAGTACCCAGGTGACCATCTCATCACCACCATGGGCGACCTGTTCGCCCAGCTTTTTACCGGCCACCACCGGGATGGAAGAGGTGCGGGCATTTTTGTCCGGTATGATTTTGACCAGACCATTTTCATCTTCAACCGCCGCGAACCCATGAACGGACAGTACTGACAGAAACATCTGATAGTACTGCTGCCGGTTCAGTTGCTCATAAGCCCGGATAGTCACCTCACCCCGAACGGCGGGATCAATGATGATGGTACGGTTGAGGTTGGCACTGACCGTGCGGATAAACTCTTTGATATCCGCCTTATCGAAACTGGCGGAATACAGGGAATGGGCGGATGCATAACTGCCCGTCATAGAGTTATAGTTCGGTGCAGAAGAACTGCTGGCCAGTACAGCGGGTGATAAAGGCAACGCCAGCGCAAACGGTATGGCTGTTAATAGCGCCTGCGGCCAGCGCAGGGATAAAAAACGTGTCCTGGATATCAGTGCACGGATTTCCCCTGCGCACACCGACGATGAAAACATAGCGGTACCTTTGGTTATCTTAATAATCAGGAAGACAGGTCAATCTCAAAACGCTGGCCATCCCTCTCAATGGTTAATGAGAGCTGAGTCATTGAAGACAGTTGTCCAATGACTTTCATGGCTTCGCTGGTGTCTGTCAGGTCATAACCGTTGATGGCCACAGCCATATCGTTGGCTTTAAGGCCAAGCTGAGAAAAATAGTCCGGATATTTGGCCGGATTGACCCGGTATCCCTGCAATTTCCCGTCTCTGCGCACGGGTGAAATAGTCACGATCTCTGCCCAGGACTCCGGTTTGTCCTGAAGCTTTCGGCGAATATCGGCAACAGCACGGCTTTTGGGGCGGGTTTCTGAGGTTGTTTGAATAGCAGGGCTTTTTCTGGCTTCATCCGGGTACATCAGCAGTGATTCATACCGCTCGCCATTACGAATGATGACCCGGTCAGCGTAAATCGTGTCCACTTTTGCCTGTGTCCCTTTCAGCGTGTCGCCGGGCCGATAGGTGGTATCAGAAGACCCGGAACGAATAATGACCAGGGATTCATCCGGGTTACTGCTGGCAACCAGGCCAGTGATGCGCACCGCCAGGCGTGAAACGGGGACATCCTCCGGAACAGGAGTTTGCTGTGGGGCGGGTGGTTTACCAAACAGCAGCAGGTTCTCCAGCGAAGAAAGCGGATTGTTGCTGGCCGTAGTTTGGGCTGCCGGGATCTGTGCCTTGATACTTTGGACTGTTGAGTGCCCGGTCGGGTTATCTGGCAGAAGCTGCCATGTGATCATGGCGAGCTGTCTGGCAAGCAGGATAATCAGAATAGCCTGGCAGAGTGTTCTGAGGTGGTGAAGCCTGAAAAATCCGGAGGACGTCAGTTGGCGGGCAATAACGCTTCCATGGCTAATTATTGTGTTATTCAGTGACGTCACAGCTTGCTCTCGTTTACATCAACTCAGTCAGAGTCGTTTACCAGGTTGTGCTGGTCTTTGGCTTGTTTAATGGTTTGACAATATAACAAAAAAGATTGTCAGCGTCTTTTAGGTATAAAACCTAAGTTTTCTGTTTATCTCTCAGCCGTTGATTTTTTTAGTCTGCAACTGGATTTGGATATTTTATAACCTGAACGATTAGCTTTGTCAGCAGTGAAAAAAATTGAACTTATGCACGAACATCCAGTCAAAAAAGTTGTAACTCTGTATGCCAATCAAATAACGTGAATGACAGGAGCGCCGACAACGATGAATCCTTTAGCACCTGATACTCTTGTGTTGGCTCAGCCAACACCCTGGAAACATGCACAAACGCCAGGACAGGCGAAAAACAATGGGAAACTGGAGTTTTACTATGATGCATCCTGGCTTGGCTTTGAAGAAGAAATGTGCCTGGAGGAGTTGCAGGCAAAAGTTGTTACTACTCAATTACATGCCGCAATTATCAACTATGAATTATTTCAGAATGTTCTTTTGAACAAATACGACCTGTCAGATTGTGCTGTTGATGACAGGTCAAAAAAATTCATCATTAACCTGATGATCGCCGATTTGATCAATGTCCGTATGGCAAATGGGCGAACAGGCATAAAAGCGTCCTACGACCGCATTCAAAGTGTGGGAGATTGTATCAAAAGCCTGGAAAAGCTGGTTACAGAGGGTTGGGACGACGAGTCAGCAAAAAACCTGGCCAGTAATCTCGCATTTGAGCGTCGGGATCTGGCGATTACCATGCCAGAAGGATATGATCACCACCGGGGGATAACGATCAAGGTGGGCACTAAACAACTCTCGTCGTTCAGATGCAGGGCGCGCGACACCTACATTCGGGAAAACTCAGCATTATTTGCCCACGATGGAGCAGCAGAGAAAATAATCAATGCCCTGACGAAGTTTGGCCAGCAAATAGCTAATGCATACGCTCCGGGATTGTTTCCCCTGCAACCACAAAAATTCAACCTCGCTAATCAGAAGACCATTATTGAGATTGAGGCTAACAGAATGCTGCCCGGTGATGAGTACGCACTGTGTGCAGAGCGAGACAGACTGCAACAAAGTATGTCCTGGGCCCTGAAGCAGATGACCTCCCCAAACTCCGGGCTGGTTAACATGATATTGACGTCCCCATGGGCTGCCGGTTTTCTGGCTGAGCCTCAAAAAGAGATTCTCAGAAAAAGCTTGACCAGAGAGGATAAAAACCTGCCAATCCCCTGTTATCAGGCCTGTCTTTTGTACTACCTGATCAAAAGAGACTCCCATTTCCGGCGGGGGATGATGCAAGCAGGGATTGACCCCAAGGCATTAGATTCAACAGCAAAGGGATGCATGAATATCCATAATCTGGCAAAAGCCCGGCAGGGTATTGATGGTGCCACAGGACAGTTGCCCACAGAAATAGAGATCAGCAGTGATGCGTTATATGAGGCTCACATGCAAAGCCTGAGTGATGTGAACTGGCTGGCCGCTTTTGTATACTCCTCGGAAGCTGAAGATATACGACACTTTCTCCAGAATAAGTTTATTTTTTTACCCTGGAGCGATTTCCTCTGCATACTCAACCTGCCGGATTACCTTGAAGCGCTTGGTATCAAACCGGAATATGTTAATCCGCACAAGCGCTGAAGTATAAAAGTACTCAATGGATATATCGGGGGGATATGCAGTAGGGCAGTCTATTCTCGGTCAGCCTCCTGGGAGGCCTATTGTTCATAGCGTAAAAAAAGTTTCCGGAAAATCCTGGATATATAAATTCTAGACTACCAGTCGCTTATAATTTGCCCATTGCTTTTTATTTAAAGTCAGTTTGGCAGCTTTCAGATTAATGTTGACCTTAGGGTGTGCAAGTAAAAGCTTGAAACAAATCTCATGCTTTCCAATTGCCGCCAGCATCAAAGCCGTATAGCCTGCATGCTGTTTTGCATTGATCGGCGGATCATTCTGGGCAAGCAACTCCTGAACGCAGTCGTCATGACCGTTTCTTGCTGACGCCATTAATGGCGTCCAGCCACGTTTGTTAGTCAGGTTTGCATTGCCTTGTCGTTTCAGAAGCGCCTTCAGACACGCCGTTTTCCCATTATTTGCTGCGTACATTAATGCGGTAAAACCTGCATTGTTCTGCGCATTCAGTTCGATATCTTTCCTTTGCAGAAGCTTTTCCAGGCACTTCGTTTTCCCATTTTTTGCAGCCAGCATGAGTGCGGTATTGCCAGCAGTATCCCGTTTATTCACATTGATTTCATTGTGTGCGAGAAGTTCTTTCAGGACCTCCGTTTGCTCATTTTTTGCAGCCAGCATGAGTGCGGTATTGCCATTAGTGTCCCGTTTGTTCACATTAATTTCATTGTGTGCCAGAAGTTCTTTCACGACCTCCGTTTGCCCATTTTCTGCAGCCAGCATGAGTGGCGTAGTTCCGTTATTGTTACTCTCGTTCACGTTAATAACTTTTTCCGCCAGAATTGCTTTCAGGCAATCAATATGGCCACTTTTTGCGGCCAACATTGCCAGCGTTAACCCTTGTTTATCGCGAACATGGATCAATGCTTTGGCAGAATTTAGCAGTTCAGTCAGTAATGCCGCATTACCACTGTCTGCTGCATCCCAGATTTGTTGTAATTGTTTCAATGAGTACTGCTCTGATGCACTACCGGACGTCGCATAGAGCCACGCAGTTTTACCGGATTTATCGGCTTTATTAATGTCAATATTGGGTTGTTGGAGTAATAACGTGGCACAACATTCATTCCCTCCAATTGCCGCCAGCATTAAAGCCGTACGGCCCATCTTGTCTTGTGCATTGATCACTTCATGGTCATGCTCAAGTAACGCCTGAACACAGTTTTCATGACCGTGTTTTGCTGCCAGCATTAATGGTGTACAGCCACTGTAGTCAGGCCGGTTTGCTTTAATTCCTTGCCGTTTCAGAAGCGCTTGCAGACACTCCGTTTTCCCATATCTTGCTGCGTACATTAATGCGGTCCAACCGAGACCGTCCCGCTCATTCAGTCCGATTTCTTCCTGTCCCAGAAGCTCTTCCAGGCACTCTGTTTGCCCATTTTTTGCAGCCTGCATCAGTGCAGTAACGCCATATATGCCACACTTATTCGCATTAATTTCTTTGTGTGCCAGAAGTTCTTTCAGACACTCCGTTTGCCCATATGCTGCAGCCAGCATGAGTACAGTATTGCCAAAAATGTCCAGCCTTTTCTTCAGATTGATTTCTTTTTGTTTCAGAAGCACCTTCAGACATTCCGTTTGCCCATTCATTGCAGCCAGCATGAGTGCAGTTTTACCGTTATTATTTGTTTTATGGATGTCAATATCATTTTGTTGGAGTAATAACGATAGACAACCTGCATCCCCTCCAATGGCCGCCAGCATCAACGCCGTATTGCCGTATTTACTTCTTGCACTGATCAGCGGCACGTCATGCTCAAGCAACACCTTAACGCAGTCCTCATGACCGTTTCTTGCTGCCCCCATTAATGGTGTCCAGCCATACTTGTTACGTAGATTTACTTTAATTTCTTTTTGTTTCAGAAGCGCGTTCAGAGACTCCGTTTGTCCGTTTATTGCAGCCAGCATGAGTGCGGTATTGTCAATTTTGTTCTGGTTATTTATACGAATTTTTTTGTGTTTCAGAAGTTCTTTAAGATGCTCGGTTCGCCCAATTTTTGCAGCCAGCATGAGAGCAGTATTGCCATTATTGTCCCGCTTATTTACATCAATTTCCTGGTGTGCCAGAAGTTCTTTCAGGAACTCCGTTTGCCCATATTTTACTGCTGCAATTAACAGCGTTTCACCTTGTTTATTCTTTGAGTTGATGTCAATAAGAGAGTATTTGTAGAGTGTTTTAAATTTTTCTAAGTCAGAACGTAACGCTGAAAACAAAGCTCTTTGATATTCAACTTTGCTCACTTTAGTTAAATCTTTGCGCAGGCCATATTTAAATAAACAGTCAATTACACCAGTCTGTTTCAGTTTAAATGCCTGACATATTAAGTCGTTGAAGAACTGACTGGCATACTCTTTAAGATGTCTCACCGATAGACTGTTTAAGCGTTTGGTTAACTCCCGGACAACGGTTTCACCATCGTTACCATCGTTCATAGCATGAAAAAGTTTTTCTAACATGGTTTCCTTTAATCGAGGGTCGGATTCAACCATTTTAAACCATTCTTTGGATATGGTTTTATTAAAGAAAAAGTCGAAAAAGTCACCTGGTTTGGAGTTGTTCAAGGCATGATAAAGAAGATTGAAACGTATTTCTTTTGGTAAGCTATAAAAATCGACTGTTATTAAATGACGCAGAGTCAGTGCTTGATGGTTAACCCAGTCCAGTTTGCAGTTTGCACCTTGCATAAGAGGAATCTCTGATTCAAAGACCCAAAAATAAAGATTATCCTTCGAGCCAATGTGGAAAAATGGTGCTTTATCTTCATGTTTATCTGTCTTCGAAAGATCTCGCAAAGAGGATGTGTTATTTTCCTTGCCAATAATGGTGAGTACGTTCGCGGTAGGGGCATTATTCAAAAAATTATCGATTAACCATACCTGGAGCCGCTCCCGACTCTCTGAAAATTCATAGCCTCCATGATCGCACTGTTTGATGATTGTCTGTAGATCAAGCTGGCTTGCATTATCGGTTTTGAACCGAAGATTTATTGGAGTTATAAACTCATCTTTAATTCCATCAATGATTTCACTCTTTAATTCTTCGATGGAAACCGGATGGGTTAGCCAGCCTTCTTTATTTCGCTTTTTTAAAGCGAATACTAAATCTTGATAAAACAACTCGGTCAGTTTATTGAGTATTTCGAATTCTGGCATCAGGGATGGCAGGATGTGTTCAAGTCGGCCAATAATTTTTGTATTGTTACCCAGTGTTGCTCCCGGATCAATAAGGGGCTCCAAACCAAACCGATCACAGGCGATATTGTAAAGCGCATTGTACCAGTGCACTTCATCTCCAAAACCATATGTAGCCCTGCCACTGGCACGCTCTTTTGCCAGAAATGATTTAACGCCATATTCCAGTAACCCGTGTCTGATTTTTAACAGCTCCCTTTGTGGGTTACGGGAGTTCTCGAGACTGATAAATGCACCTTGAATACGGCTGTTACTGCCATTAAGGCAATTTTCTATCCCTGAAAGAAAGTCAACAAAATAAGCACAAAAACCGTCTCTATTGAAAGCAAATTTATCAGTCTGATCAGGGTTTTGCGCTTCCAGCTCAAGAAACCTCTCGGTTCGATTAACGATGTTATGGAGATAATAACGAGTATTCTGGAATGCTATCAGGCTGGAAATTTGTTTATCATAGCCTTTCAGATCATTTATTACCTTTTTTCGAAAAAGATCAATGTCTTTATCACATTCAGCACTAACGATTAAACGTTGCGACAATAATTTCAGCCTGTCAATATCAACCATAAATTGATCTTTCATGCGGATGTACTCGACAGGCACACACGATTTAACAGCTTCAAGCGTTTTAAAATTCCCCTTAGGAAAAGGAACATAATCCTTGTTATAATCCTCTGATTTTTCAGCAAGCTCTGCCTCTGCGGAAGATGGCTTCTGGAATAAAATAGGGTGATTTATTGGTATCATTTATTAATTTCTCTTGATTATTTAATGTGGTTATTCAGTACCAGAAAGAGTATTTTTTTTATAACGCTTTACAATAAGAAATCCTGTAAATGAAGTTCTATATTTGTCATAAAGCTGAGCCAAGTGTTCCTGCTGCTGTGTTATAAAGGCAGATATGTCTTCGATAGAAAGGCTATCTGACAATTTATTTATGCGTCTGAAAGTTTGACATTAGAGAAGGGTATTTACCTTAAAATATTCGTTTTTAAGTGAATATTTTCCCAGATTTGCTATCAGCTAATTGTAATTAACAGTTTTGACTACTTTTTTAGTCAAATAGTTCCCTATTATTCTTTAAATTAGTTTCAGTGAATTCTGTAAAAGTTGATATAACCCCCACCACGGGAAAAACATGATCAAAAATTGATCAGACCAGGAACCTTCATCATAAGTATTCAGCAAATACGATTTCATTTGGTTAACTACTTATAGTCTTCGTCCCATCCACAGTTTTTCCGCTTGTTCTTGATGCCTGCCTTCGGGACTATCCGGGAAATCCTTAACCACCCATCAGGTGTGAACTGCTGGCCATTCAATGGCAGGCCCCTCAGACAACACAGATCCTCCCTTATCCATTTTGCCGTGCGTGAGATTCGGGGCAGTTTATGAAATACCCGGGCCAGGAGGGTGACTGAGAATAGCGCCCGTCCAGGCGACCCCGTAGCGAGGATGGCAGCAAACTGGTCTAAGCAGAGGTAGTACAGAATTTACCATTAACAACCGTTGATGCGGCTTCATCCAACGGCTTCAGGCTGGATAATGGTAAGTGAAGCAGCATTGCAGAAAGCCGGTTACTGCTATGAACTCCTTAATGTCTGCTGTAAGAAGTATCCACAGGGAACCAAAGCCAAATAAAAATGTCTTCTTACTAGCTTGGAGCTGAACAAAAAATAATTAGGCAGGTCGGTTTTGATATGGTCGGTTTTGATAAAGGAAGCGCTAACGGCGCTAATGGTTTTCAATGTGTAATATGTCGTGGCTCAATATGTTATGACTCAGCAGAAGATAAAACCATTAATTTGAAATGCGGACATGCTTTTGGTAGATCATGCATGCGGAAATGGGTGGAAAGTTCTAAACAAAAAAAATGCCTTCTCTGTACACATCAATTAACTGTTAATGAGCTAAAAAAGATCAAAGATATTCCATTGCAAGAGCGTTTGGTAATTACTTTGGAAAAAACTTATACACTTTTTGGCCGAACTATTTTGAACTGTGCTACCGGGACTGCCACCACGCAAGCTGTCTTGGCTGCCGGCGTTGTTGCCGCGGTTGTTGCTGCCGCGGCTACCGGTTTTTTCGGAAACGTCGGGCCTGCTACCGGGGCTGCTCGCGGGGTTACCGGGGCTGCTGTAGGCGCTGCTGTCATGTTTTCCTCTATTGTTGCCGCGGTTGCTGCCGGGGCTGCCGGGGCTGCCAGCGAGGTTGACAGGAGTGCTGCCAGAACTATCGGGGCTGCTGTCGGGGCTGCTGTCGGGTCTATTGCAGAGGATTCTGCCGGGGATTTCGGGTTGACTGTCACGGCTATCGGGTTTGCTGCCGGTGCGCTTGCCGGAGCCATCGTAGCGGATGCCGCATATGACGAACAGGAAATGAATCCAGTAGTTCTGTGAAAAAAACTGCTGCTTACGGTTAAAAAAGGCCGTTACCGGCTTCACCCCACACAGACCAGCCTGATTGAAGATAAAAAGCTTGACCAAAGAGGATAAAAACCTGCCAATCCCCTGTTATCAGGCATGTCTTTTGTACTACTTGATCAAAAGAGACTCCCATTTCCGGCGGGGGATGATTGAAGCAGGGATTGACCCCAAGGCATTAGAGTCAACAGCAAAGGGATGCATGGATATCCATAATCTGGCAAAAGCCCGGCAGGGCATTGATGGTGCCACAGGACAGTTGCCCACAGAAATAGAGATCAGCAGTGATGCGTTATATGAGGCTCATATGCAAAGCCTGAGTGATGTGAACAGGCTGGCAGCTTTTCTATACTCCACGGAAGCTCGCGATATACGACACCTTCTCCAGAATAAGTTTACTTTTTTACCCTGGACCGATTTCCTCTGCATACTCAACCTGCCAGATTACCTTGAAACACTTGGCATCAAACCGGAATATGCTAAACCACTCAAGCGCTGATGGGCGTTGGCAGTGCTCTTAAGAGTCTGGCAAGGGGTATAGCATAGCCGTGTATAAATAGTGCCTGTCAGAAAACCCATCTAATTTAACTATCAGCTTCGCCACATTACTTCCGGTGGCTAAATTTCATACAGCTGGTCAAGCATGTTGACTGTGTTTTTGATTATATGTTCATAAAATAGTCAAATTTCTCATCTGATATATATGCAAAAGCCTCATGGCCTGCATGATCGTAAAAACCAATACAGCGTTCTATCCAGGCTTGGGCTATTGCCTGTCACGTTAGCAATATCTTTCCAAGGCGCTTCAGGTTACTGGCAACAACAGCCAAAGCAACATAGCGCTTGAAGGCATCCAACCCTCTATCCGGACACTTGTCCAGTCCATTTGACTCCAGAACCCTTTGTCATAACTGACCTGACTCAGGGCAGGAAAGCGTTTCTTCGCCCCTTCCGCTAGAGGAACTGTAACCTGGTCGTCTGTTTGCTTTTGCATGACAAGGTGATGGAGGGTAAACCGAACTGACCCTGTAGTACACAAACCCGTAACCCCAGCTCCACCGGAACTCCGGCTTTTCCTTTGCTGATCCATTCTGTGTGGGGGTCAAGGATCGAAAACACTTTTTCAACGTGGGGAATAACTTCCTGTTTGATAACCCTGCGATATATCAGTTGGATCTGGAGATTACCGTGAGCAATGTGATATTTGAGATTCTCAAGCCTGGGCTCAGCCGGTTGAAGCCTGATCAATTCAAGCAGAGTGTCTTCAGCTTTATGGATAATCCTGAGATGTACAACAAGATGTGCCATCTCAATATCATGTTGACGCTGGCTCTTCCGGATCTCACAGTCAGTTCCTGAAGGCGGTCATAATCACAGTTCGTCACCAGTCGAAGCGTGCCAAAGACCAGCATGTTCCATAGGCTCATGCCGGGACGACCATCGTTCCGGGATGCAGTAATCATTGTCTCAAGGACGTCAAAGACCTGCTGCCGGAGTTCCGGATGAGTATAGATGTGCTGGAAAGCCCGTAAAAGACGAGGGATGTCGTCTCTGGATTTTAGGTTGAAAGTGACAGCCGAGATATCAACCTCACCCAACTGCATTTGCGGATTGATGCATTGGCGCATAAATTTGAAAACTGCCTGTTTTTGAGAAATCTTTAGAGACTATGTTGGGCCGCAGGCATTGATTTTCAGGGGCTTAGGGTTTTCGGACAGGCACTATCTATCCATAGACTTAAGCTGACCTTATGCTATCTACTGCCCATAAATCCAAGGTTGAGAGTGGAGTCTTGCAAAACTGGAAGATGATTTTGGGGATGCCGGATAGAAACGTTACTCAGAAAAGGAATCGAGTCTTTTGTATGTGGCAGTAGCCAGAGCTATGGCAAATTTGGTTATATCAGGTTGTGAAGCACAGTAAATATTTGAATTTTTTTGCCAAAATCAAATAGAAATTGCCGGTGGAGATCGAACTACCGGCAATCATTAACTTTATATATTCTTGTTGAGGCAACAAAAAAATTTCTTTATCATATCGTAGAAACAGTCGCTATCAAAACATCTGAGTAAGAACCATTTGCTGCTCTTTGCAGTGCCTCCCCTGTTATAGAAACCTTAATATAAGCCGTTTCTTGGCCGCTGCAATCATATGATGTAGTGTTCGCTCCTCTACTAGGTATATCTCGGTTTGGTGGCACATTTACCAGCTCAACCGTAGATTCTCCAGGTATGATTTGATTGTAATTTAAACTATATGGGATCGAGTCTCCGCCCGCACTGGACGACATTGCAAAAGCCCCGTCAATAAGATTGTTTGAAGAAAAAGTAATAGAGTATTGTCCGGTGTTTTGAGCATCGCTGCTGTTACTATACACGCAGAATCTTTCTTCCTTTTCTAAACCACCCAGGCTACCTGCAACATCGCTCTCTGTAAAATTAACTGCATCCAGCGCACTTATCTTAACTAGCTGTGGCATCTGGAGGATTACGGGTATCTCTCCAACCGATGATGAGCCTAACTTTCCATCAGACGCAAGATTATTGGCTGAACTATTAAACGTAAAGCTTATTCCCAAGACCAAAAAAAGAATCGTCAGGGGGGGATTTATTGTCATTATTCAATACTCAAAAAAACTAAATAAGAGCAAACACACCTTCGTTCTTATCTATCATGAAGGCGCTCCAACAATGCTTTTAGCTTACTGAGGGAAGCAGAAGAGCGGTAGGTATTTTTACTTAAATCAATCAAATATTGATATATGTCAATGACGGCTATTTTCACAGTTTTGCTAAAGCTTGAATCCGCGAATTCCCAACTAAGAAATCAGCCTGAAAATCGCACACCCCAAGGCTTTTCATGTAAAATCCTCTGATCCTGAGTAACTCTTCGCTAAAACCATAATTCAAGCATCAAAAGTCATGTATTCAACTATCCTTGGTAGATGCTTGATATCTCCCCTGGACCTGAATGCACTTCGGGTCAACCCGGTACTCCCTTCAGTCTTGTTCAAGTCAGCTTGACCAAGCAGGAATGAAAGGAATGAAAAAGGAGGAATGAAAAAGGAAAAAATGAAAAAGGACACCCATTTTTAAATGAAAAAGGACACCCATTTTTTAGTGAAAAAGGACACCCATTTTTTAGTGAAAAAGGACACCCATTTTTTAAAATGATAGTATTGATCATTTTAAAGAAATTCTCATTCATACCAAGCAGGAAGAGTATAAAAAGTACTCAGCAACAGCTAGATAGAAGATAATATCGAGACAATATAAGAAAGAGCACTCAGAAAATTCTGGTCACATTAAAGTAAATGAAAATGCGTTGATCAGGTAGGATAGAGAACACCGCTCACAGACATCCCATGAACCCAGCATTTTCCGGTGCTTTCTGCATAAGCCTTCAGTGAAGCCAGCTTGCCGACTGCGCGGCGAAAACGATTCTTCCAGCGCATAGTCTCCAGCCATTCATTTGGGTCAATACCCAAATGCTCCAGGATAGTTGGTACACCGTCAGTTATACGACCACGTTTGCCTTTGCGGACAATTCGACCAGACCAGTCAACCAGTTCAAAGTAGCTACAGAGTGGGTATGGAATTGCCTGTTCAGGGTTTTGACCCTGAGCTTTTAACGGTTTCAAGTGCGCCTTTTGTTTTTTTCCGCTTGCGCTGTCGTATGACTCAATGCGCTCTTTAATAGAGGTATGCTCTGAGGTTTCCAGCGTTGCGGTAATTTTTGCCCGGATGGGGTTTAAGTCGACATAGGCCATGCAAGTCAGCAATGCAGCCTCATCTAACAGGGCCTGACTTTTGTAACGACCTTCCCAAAAGCGCCCTTTGCACTCATCCTCTTTATTGGCCAGCCGGGCTAAGTATTCGTTAAGGCAGCGCATGAACCAGCTGATATCCATTAAACGACCTCGATACTCTTGGGCATATTCTTCGACACGCAGCAGCTCTGCTTTGTCTGGCTGGTCCCCGGCAAGATAACGCTGAACCAGGTGCGGGCCAGAAAACAGCTGCGTCCAGCGTTGCAAGACTTCTTTGGTGTCCCATTTTTTTGCTTGCTGACTATTAATATGGAGCACCACATGATAATGATTCGACATCACCGCATAAGCACAGACTTCCAGAGCAAAAATACCAGAAAGCGCTTTCAACTGATTAACCACCCACTGCCTGCGATGCTCATAGTTTTTGCCTGAGAAATTGTCTTTGCCGCACAGGAAAGCCCTGCGAACGCAGCGCGCCATGCAGTGGTAGTAGGGCGTACTGGCTGGATCTATGAGGTTTTTTCGGGCGGTCGTCATGTCATTTTTTTTGGTTACTGGGTATATATCCTTAATGCCCTTAAGAGGCTCCAGAGGAAAAATAGACGGTGTGGCCGATTAGTCAAATTCTTGGGTGTCCTTTATTTTTGCTAAGAGCCTGATGCTATTTTCTCGGGTATTTTCGGGTATGCATTTTTAAGTATTTTTAATTTTCAATTTCGCTGGAATTGAGAATCGCAGAAAGAATGGAGTGAATAAGCAAAGGGATTTCTGTCTTGTTAGAAGAAAAGGTTTGTCCCTTACAGTTCTAATACATTCCGACAGAAAGCAGGCGCAATAGCAGGCGCAGATAAGAATTTATGGAGAGGTTGTGAGCAAGTACTTATCTTGAAAGTATCGGTGTATATGGTGGGCCCACCAGGACTTGAACCTGGGACCAACGGATTATGAGTCCGCTGCTCTAACCAACTGAGCTATAGGCCCTGAAGCGGTTGGATTATACGCATAGATTTACCCCGCCGCCAACCCTGTTATCGCCTTTTGACGGTTTTTCCTTACAGGCTCGGCTGATCACTGCCGACTCTATATAAGATCAGGAATCGGCTGGAAATATTCTGGATGCTATCCCACCTTCTTCCATTCAAATGGGGACATTGGTTCGTTGCCGTGGTGCTGGCTGGCGACCTGGTGGTGGGTAAAGCCCTGGTGGATAGTGCCCGGGAGCTCTACGGCATCGCTGCCGCTGAACGGCTTACCCATTGGCAGAATCTGATGACCTACAGCAGGAAGCTGCCAGAACCCCGGAAGCTGGTTGAAGTGAATGACTTCTTTAACCGAATGCGCTTTGTGCATGATATTGACCACTGGGGGGAAGAGGATTTCTGGGCAACCCCGGTGGAACTGCTGGCCAGCGGCGCGGGTGATTGTGAGGACTTCTCCATTGCCAAGTATTTTACCCTTCGTGAGCTTGGCGTGGCCGATGAGAAGCTGAGGATTACCTACGTAAAGGCGGTTGAGCTTGATCAGGCCCATATGGTGCTCAGTTACTTCGCCGGTCCGGGGGAAGAGCCGTTGATTCTGGACAACCTGGTCAGTGAGATTCGTCCCGCCAGTCATCGCACAGATCTGGTTCCCGTTTATAACTTTAACGGTGACGGACTCTGGCTTTCCCGTCAGCGTGGTGAAGGGGTTCGCATCGGCGAGTCCAGCAAGATAAAGACCTGGACTGAGCTGCGCCGGCGGCTGCAGAAGTCGAACAGTCAGGGACGACTGAATGACGGGAGCAGCTGATGGCTTATCCTGCTTTCCCCGGAACTGAAAACGGACAGGGATGCCACCATGACACTACTTCGTGAACTGGCACTATCTTTAACTTTGCTGTTGATTCTGTTGTTTGCTGGCAGCTTCGTGCTGTCAGTCAATGATGCCCGTCATTACCTTCAGGAACAGTTGAACTCTCACTCCCAGGATACGGCCACCTCCCTTGGTGTTGCTATTGCTTCCGCCGGGGCTGGCAATATTGCCGCTATGGATTCGATAATTGATGCGGTTTTTGATCGTGGTTACTACCGGCAGATTCGTTTTACCGATATGTCGGGCAACGTTCTGGTCAACAGTGAGCACCCAGGAACGCTGGAGGGTGTACCGGACTGGTTTGTGAAACTGATTGACCTGAAAACTCCGGCAGTCACCAGCGAGATTAACAGTGGCTGGGTGCCCATGGGGCAGCTTCTGGTGGCCAGTCATCCGGGTTATGCCTACCGCAGTCTCTGGTCCAAGGTGAGCAAAGATGCGCTGCTATTTGGTGTCAGTTTGATCGTTGCCATGGTCGGATTGAATATGCTGCTGGGAGTGGTTCTCCGGCCTTTAACAAGGATGGAGCAGCAGGCGAACCGAATCTGTGACCGTCATTTTGAGATACAACCCGAGTTACCAAAAACCAGAGACTTGCGCAGAGTGGTTCAGGCCATGAACCGGATGGCAGAGAAGCTGGAAAAGGCGTTCTCTGAGCAGGTGGCTCTGACAGAAGAGCTGCGTCGCAAGTCGGTCAAGGATCCATTGACCGGATTACTCAATCGACGGGCCTTTAACCGTCGGATGAAGACCGTGTTAAGTGAAGACATCGGTGAGGCGGGTGCCAGTCTGATCATGATTCAGGTGCGAGGGCTGGAGGCATTGAACCGGTGTCATGGACAAAAGTTTGTTGATGACCTGCTGGTGACAGTTAGCTATTGGCTGGGCAAAACCCTGTTGGCCTGGCCTGAAGCTTTTTCTGGCCGCTGGAATGGATCCGGTTTTAGCGTGTGTGTGCCCGCCTGCAATGTCGATGAAATCCGTAAGATTACGGAACGGTTATTCAAGGTTCTGGTGGCCATGGAGTTTTTCTCGTCACCGGAAGGTAGCAATAGCCTGCATATTGCCGCAGTGACTCACCAGGGGCGCTGTTCCCCGGAGCTGCTGCTGGAGCATGGTGATCAGCAGCTGCTTGAACAGGAGGCCCGGGTTAAAAATTGCTGGGATGTGATGGATATCAGTGGTGAGTCTGGTTATCCATACATGGGATGGAGTGACACTCAATGGGTCGAAGCGCTGGAAGAGGTGATGGCAAAAGGCCTTATCGAACTGTATGGCCAGCCCATTAAGGGAGTGGATGGTGAAGTAGCGTTTACGGAGGTACTGGCACGGATAAAGCTGAACGGTGAAGTGGTGTCTGCCGATGCCTTTATGCCTGTGGTTGAGCGCTATGATCTGTATGGTGCCTTTGATCGTGCGGTATTTTTTGCCCTGGCGGATTATATGGATGACCGGGATGACTATCGAACCTACAGCCTGAATATCTCACCTTACTCGCTGATGGATGATGATTTTTATCACTGGTTGCTGGATGCCCTCAGACTGCGTCAGGATCTGGCCAGGCGTCTGATTCTGGAAACGGCTGAGCGCTCCCTTATGCTGGTGGGAGAAAGGGTTGCAGAACGGGTGGATACACTGGTGGCAACCGGTTGTCAGTTTTCTATTGATCATTTTGGTGTGTCCAGCCAGGCGCTGACATTCCTGCAGATGATTAATGCCCATTACCTGAAAGTGGACGGCAGTTTTGCAAGACAGTTGACGTCCAGTTATGAGAATCAATTGTACATAAGAACCCTGTCCATGATGGCTGAGTCCCGGGATATGAGTGTTCTCGCCCAGGGCGTTGAACAGGAAGAGGCGTGGGAGGCATTAAAACAGCTGGGTGTTGCTGGTGGTCAGGGATATTATCTGGGACATCCCGAGTTACTCTGAATGGTTCAGCGGCAATGGAGGGAACCTGATCATCATTTTGAGGTCAAACGGCGGAATTTATAGTTAACGTGTGCAGGGGGGGATTCTGAAAGCAACCACATCAACCTGCTCCCACCCAAAGCCTGCCGGGGGGCAACAAGCCGGTTCAAGCAGAATTCCTGGCGGCTCCAGAAGTAAATTTAACGGCAAAAAGGTTTCAAACCACCAGTCCCGCACAGGCACAGCCATCACGCTGGATGATGGCAGGCGCATTGAGGATGCCTTTTGGAAGAAAAAACCATTACAAGGGCGTCAAATCAACACGGCTGATGTGCTTACCGCCTATGGAAAGGATAAAACATCTTTTAGAAGCGGCTTTTTCTTGCAGCAACTTTGCTTGCAGAACATTCGACATGGCAATAGCAAAGTGACCCCGGATCAGGTCATTCGGGAACTCAACCGAAAGCCAGGGCGAAATGACAAGTGCCAAATAGCGATAGCACGCTTCAAAGAGGAATGTTGCCTGACGGGGCTGAGGTTGAATGGCCGACTGGTCACACCGGAGACGGTGATTAAGGATTTCCCGGAGAGTCGGGAAGGCAAGTTAGGGATGGCGCGCTTTAAGGAACACTGTTGCCTTAAGGGCCTGCCCTTGAGGGGCCAGAAGATTTCACCGGATACGGTGGCTAAGGATTTTCAGGCAATCAACGCCACGATGGAGCTGGCGCGTTTCAAAGCGGAATGTTGTCTGAGGGGGTTGCGGCTGAATGGTCAGCCGGTCACACCGGATGAGGTGATCAGGGATTTCCCGGACAACCTGATGGGCAAACTGGGATTAGCGCGCTTTAAGGAACAATGTTGCCAGAAGGGCCTGGCATTGAATGGCCAGCAGATCACACCGGATGAAGTGGTTAAGGATTTCCCGGACAGTCTGAAGGGCCAACTGGGGCTGGCACGCTTTAAAGCGGATTGTTGCCTGAAAGGCAAGATGATGAATGGCCAGCCGGTGACACCGGATGAGGTGGTTAAGGCTTTCCCGGCCAGTCAGGAAGGCAAGCTGGGGCTGGCGATCTTCAAAGAGAAATGTTGCCTGACAGAGCTGCCGCTGAATGGCCATCAGGTCAGACCGGAGGCAGTGGCTCAGGGGTATCAGGCAGTCAACGCAAAGCTGAAACTTTCATACTTCAAAAAGGAATGTTGCCTGAGAGGTCTGACGCTGAATGGCCAGCAGGTTACGCCGGATGAGGTGGTCAGGGAGTATCAGGCAGCCAAAGCAACGATGTTGCTGGCGCACTTCAAAATGGAATGTTGCCTGAGAGGCCTGGTGTTGCACGGTCAGCAGGTCTTACCGGAGGTGGTGGTTAAGGATTATCGGGCAGCCAACGCACTACTGGGGCTGGCACGCTTTAAGGAAAAATGTTGTCTGAGAGGCCTGGCGTTAAATGGCCAGCAGATCACGCCGGATGAAGTGGTTAAGGATTATCAGGTCGCCAAAGCAGACGCGGAGCAGGCGCGCTGCAACACAGAGGCTCGCCAGGGGGGGGCGATGAATGATCAGCAGGTCGAATATCAGGCAACCAAAGCCCCACTGGAGCTGGTGCGTTTCAAAGCGGAATGTTGCCTGAGAGGGTGGTCTTTGAATGGCCAGCAGGTCATACCGGCTGCAGTGGTTAAGGGTTTTCAGGCCATCAAGGCACCTCTGGAGCTGGCGCGCTTCAAAGAGAATTGTTGCCTGAAAGCTCTGGCAGTGAATGGTCGGCCGGTCACAACAGAGGAGGTGGTTAAGGGTTATAAGGAAGCTAAAGCACCACTGGAGCTGGCACGCTTTAAAGCGGAATGTTGCCTGAAAGGTCTGGCATTGAATGGTCAGCAGGTCACAACGGATGAGGTGGTTAAGGAGTTTAAGACCGCTAAAGCACCACTGGAGCTGGCGCGCTTCAAAGCAGACTGTTGTCTGCTGGGCCTGCTGTTGCATGGCGAGCCGGTCACACCGGATGAGGTGGTCAGGGATTTCCCGGATAGTCGGGAAGGCAGGCTGGGGCTGGGGCGCTTCAAAGCAGACTGTTGCCTGAAAGGCCTGGTTTTGCGTGGCAGGAAGGTCACACCGGATGAGGTGGTTAAGAGCTTCCCGGATAGCCCGGAGGGCAGCCTGGCGATAGCACGCTTCAAGGAAATGTGTTGCCTGATGGAGCTGCCATTGAATGGCCAGCAGATCACGCCAGATGCGGTGGTTAAGAGTTTCCCCAGTAGTTCAGATGGCAGAATGGGGTTAGCACGCTTTAAGGAACAGTGTTGCTTGAGAGGCCTGATGTTGCAGGGGCAGCAGGTCGTACCGGATGAGGTGGCCAATGATTTTCCGGATAGTCGGGAGGGAAAACTGGCGATGGTGCGCTTTCAAGGGGAGTGTTGCCTGAAAGGCCTGGCGTTGAATCGTCGGCAGGTCACACCGGGTGCCGTAGTTAAGGATTTTGAAAGCGGTGGCTGGTTGCTCGAAAGCGCTATTTTTCAGACCCGGCTGGCATTGAATGCAAGAGAATTGAATGGCTCCTGTCTGGATAACCCGCAAGTATTAGCCGCGTTTAATGAAGCCCCCGGAGATCATTCTTCAAGGCAGGCTGAATACCTGATGCAAAGGTTGAAACAACGTCAGTGGTTCGATGAAACCAACGAGGCTCAGGCTATTATTCAACAGGCCTGGCAAATATTAAACAGCGCACCGGTAAAAAAAGATGAGCAACATCGGCTGCAATGTATCCTGAAATTCACGGCGATGCAGTATGAGTTGCTGATTGATCAGCAGCGGGTGTCAGCAGAAGAGGTACTGCAATCCATCACAACACTCAGGAACTCATTTAAGAATAAACGTACTCATTTCTTCTTCCTGGCATATTGCTATATAAATAGACAGTCTATTGATGGACAAACAATCCATAGGAGCCATGTTCTGGAGTGCCTTCAGGATTTTCCTGAAAGAAGCAAGTTGCGCCATGCTTTAGGCTACTGGTTTGAACGATTCAGCCCTGAAGCCAATATAATGAATGAATTCCTGTTCAAACAGGAACGGGCCGCTGCCCCAAGGCGCAATAGTCCCCACAGATACGCAGTCTCAGCCGTTCAAACTTGTCAGGCCGGTGAATATCGGAATGAAACAGAAAATACGTCTGCCACTCAGGCAGTTGCCAACAGTGCGGCTCAAGCGCCGAAGCAATGGTCCATTGAACCGGGTTTCCTGAACAGGCATCCGCAGTTAAATGCGCTAACACTACAAACACTGGAGCTTATTCAGGAAATCAATGGTTCTTATAGCCATCCCCCCATTTTGATTACCGGTTCCTACGCGCGCTTTTTACAGAACCGCTGCTCATCATTCAATGATATTGACATTATCTGTACGGCGGCAGAGCCTGCCAGAACACTGTTTGACCAGCTGCAGGCACTTAACACCAACAGGGCCGCGGAAATTCCCAAAAATATCGTTATCTGGTCCATCCCGGGATGTCAGGAGATTAAACTGCCAAAGGCCTACAACCTTCACCTGAAAGACGGTGATTTGGGTATGAAAGCAATGGGGATTCAGGTCAGTATTGACGTGAGAGTAACCGATGGCAATACCTCACGATGCGCCGTTCAGGTTCCTGGCGTTGAGCGGCTGGTATGGTGTCTGTCGTTTGCCGAAGAAACCCGATTACTGAACAACACCCTGGAATATCTCGCAAAAAATATTGATCCACTGACCAGGCAATTACAAAAAGGAGAGTTTTTTTACCTGCCACGAACCATTCTTTTTAACACTCCCCAAAACATCGGGGAACGTATTTATGGTTTGCTTATGCGATCGCTGCTTACTCTGCATAAAGCCAGGCAGTTTATCGATCTGCACTCTGAAGACAAACCCGGAACACCGATCCAGATTAACCTGCTGCAAGAACAACGACAACGGCTGTATATACTGACGGCGAATCTGCAAACAAAATTGTCTGGCCATGTTTGTCGTAGTGATTTTGAGCAAAGAGTGAACAACTGGCTATCAACCGCCCATCATGTTAATGAATACGAGTTCAAAAGAAGGGACTTTATTAAGGCACTGCTGGCGATGATGCAGCCAGAATAAGAATGGTGTGAACCTGATCATCATTTTGAGGTCAAACGGCGGTATTTATAGTCAAAGTGTGCAGGGCTCCATTCTGAAAGCAACCTCATCAACCTGCTCCTACCCAAAGCCTGCCGGGCGGGCTGGCCAACAAGCCCGTTCAAGCGGAATCCGTGACCGCGCAGGAAGTTCATTTACTGGTAAAAAAGTCATAAACCATCCGTCTCATAGAGATAGAGCTACCACCCTGGATAAAGGCAAATGTACTGAGGATGCCTTTTGGCAAAAAAAAACATTTCAAGGACGCCAAATCACCTCGGCTGCGGTGCTCTGCACCTATGGGAATGAAACAACATCTCTGAGAAGCGGCTTCTTCCTGCAAAAGCTCTGCCTGCAGAACATCTTGCATGGCACCAGAAAAGTGACCACAGACCAGGTTATTCAGGAATTCAACCGGCTGCCGGATCGGAATAATAAGTACAAATTAGCGATAGCGCGTTTCAAAGCAGAATGTTGCCTGAGAGGTCTGGTGCTCAAAGGCCAGAGGGTGGCACCGGATGCGGTGGTCAGGGATTTTGAGGCTATCAAAGTAACGCTGGAGCTGGCGCGCTTCAAAGCGGAATGTTGCCTGAGAAGTTTGCCGTTGAAAGGTCGGAAGGTCATACCGGATGGGGTGGTTGAGGAGTACCCGGATACTCCGGAAGGCAAACTGGGAATAGCGCGTTTCAAAGCGGAATGTTGCCTGAGGCGTCTGCCATTGAAGGGCCAACAGATCACACCGGATGAGGTGGTTAAGGAGTACCCGGATACTCCGGAAGGCAAACTGGGAATAGCGCGCTTCAAAGCGGCATGTTGCCTGAGGGGGCTGTTATTGAATGGCCGACCAATCAATGCAGATTTTCTGGTTAGGGATTATCAGGCAATCAAGGCAACACTGGAACTGGCACGTTTCAGAGCGGAATGTTGCCTGAAGGGGGTGCCGTTGAATGGCCAGCCGGTTATACCGGATGCGGTGGTCAAGGGCTATCAGGCAGTCGGGGCAACACTGGAACTGGCACACTTCAAAGTGGAATGTTGCCTGAGAAGCATGCCATTGAATGGCCGGCAGGTGACACCGGAGGAGGTGGTCAGGGATTTGCAGTCCACCAAAACAACCCTTGAGCTGGCGCGCTTTAAAGAACAATGTTGCCTGAGGGGGATGTTGCTGCATGGTCGACAGGTGACACCGGATTCTGTGTTCAGGGAGTTTCCGGATACTCCGGAAGGCAGGCTGGGGATAGCGCGCTTTAAACAGGAATGCTGCCTGAAAGGGCTGGTGTTGCACGGCCAGCCGGTCACACCGGAGGCGGTGTTGAATAGCTTCCCGGACAGTTCAGAAGGCAAGCTGGGGATAGCGCGCTTTAAACAGGAATGTTGCTTCAGGGGGATGCGGTTACATGGCCAGCCGGTCACACCCGAAGAGGTGGTTAAAATTTTCCCGGGTAATCCAGAAGGCATACTGGCGATAGTGCGCTTCAAAGTGAAATGCTGCCTGAGGGGCCTGTCATTGTACGGCCAGCAGATCACACCGGATGCAGTGCTAATGAATTTTCCGGATAGTCCGGAAGGCAAACTGGGGATAGCGCGCTTTAAGGAGCAATGTTGCCTGAAGGGGCTGCTGTCCAATGGCAAGCAGTTCACCCCGGATGCGGTGGTCAGGGATTTTCGGGCCGCCAAAGCACCACTGGAGCTGGCACACTTTAAAGAACAATGTTGCCTGAGGGGGCTGGCGTTAAATGGTCGGATGGTCACACCGGATGAAGTGTTAAGGGATTTCCCGGATAGTCCGGAAGGCAGACTGGGAGCTGTGCGCTTCAAGCAACAATGTTGTCTGAGGAGTTTGCTGTTGAATGGCCAGCAGGTCACACCGGATGAAGTCGTTAAGGGCTTCCCGAATAGCCCGGAAGGCAAAGTGGCGATAGCGCGCTTCAAGGCGGAGTGTTGCCTGATGGGCCTGATGTTGAATGGTCGGCAGGTCACACCGGATGAGCTGGTTAACGATTTTCAGGCAGCCAGGGCAACACTGGCGCTGGCTCGCTTTAAAGCCGAATGTTGCCTGAGGGGGCTGCTGTTGAATGGTCAGCAGGTCACACCGGAAGAGGTGATTAAGGATTATGAACGCTGTGGCGGGTTACTCGAAGTCGCTATTTTTTATTCTCAGCTGGCATTGAATGCCAGGAAATTGAATGGCAACTATCTGGACAACAAGGATGTATTGGCAGCATTTAATCAAGTTCCCGGGGATCATTCCTCAAGGCAAACCAGGTATCTGATGCAAAGGCTGCAGCAAACTCAGCAGTGCGATGATATCAACGAAGCTCAGGGTACACTGCAAGAGGCCTTGCAAATATTAAACAACGTACCGGTTAAAGATGAGCAACACCGACTGCAATGTCTCTTGAAATTTATGGCTATGCAGCAAGAATTGACCATTGATCATCAGGGCGTTTCGGCAGAACAGGTACTGCAATCCATCAATGCACTGAGGAGTTCATTTCAGAACTCACGCCTGCATTTTTTCTTTCTGGCACACTGCTACATCACCAGGCAGCCTATTGATGGACAGGAAATCCATCAATACCAGGTACTGGAATGCCTTCAGAGTTTTCCTGAAGGAAGTAAGCTGCACCATGCTTTAGGCCGCTGGTTTGAAGAGTGCAGCTCCGAGGCTTGGGTAATGGATGGTTTACTGTTACGGGAAAATGCCGTGGACTCATGGTGGAACAGTGACAGCTTTAATGGATACGAACCCTCAGCCAGTCAACATAAGGCTTCTGTTGTCGTCAGTTGCGAGTACCCCGTATCGAAACAACAGGGTACATACAAACCCCGGTCTGGCAGTTTACCCCGGGATGCAGCAGAAAATACGTTCACTACCGGGGCAATGACCGCCAGCGTGGCGCAAACTCTCAGGCAATGGTCAGGCAGACCGGTTTTCCCGCAAAAGCCGGTTATGCGGTTAAATGCGCTAACGCTGAAAACACTGGAGATTATTCAGGAAATCAATGTTTCCTGTACGCATCCCCCCATTCTGATTACCGGTTCTTACGCCCGTTTTTTACAGAACATCTGCCAGGTATTTAATGACATTGACATTATCTGTACGACAGAAAAAACGGCCAGACTGCTTTTTGATAAGCTGCAGACGCTGAACACCGACAGGGGCTCTGAAATTCTCAAAAGTATCATCATCTCGCCAATCCGGGGATGTCAGGAGATTAAACTGCCAAGCGCCTACAATATTCATCTTAAAGACGGGGATTTTGGGATAAAAGTGATGGGACTTCAGGTCAGTATTGATGACAGGGTAGTCTATGGAAATGCCGCACAATTAGCCGTTCACGTCCCCGGCGTTGAGAGGCCGGTATGGTGTTTGTCGTTTGCTGAGGAAACCAGGTTACTGAACGATACGCTGGAATACCTCGCTGAGAACCTGGACCCGCTGACTGAGCAATTGCAAAACGGGCCGGTATTTGACGTACCTCGAACCCTTCTGTTTAACAGCCCCCAAAATACCGGGGAGCGTATTTATGGCTTGCTGTTTCGCTGCCTGCTTACCCTGAATAAAGCCAACAAGTTTATCGCTCTGTATTCTGAAGACAATCCCGGCAAACCTGACCGATGGAGTCATCCGCTGCAAAAAGAGCAACAACGCCTTTATGCACTGACTGAAAACCTGCACATGAAATTGGGCAGACATATTTGTTTTCATGATTTTGAACACTGGGTTAACGACTGGCTGGCAACCACTCATTATGTGAGTGATCACCAGATCAAGAAGAAGGAGTTTGTTAAAACACTGTTTGCCATGATGCGCCCTGAAGAAGATCGGGTGAACTCAACTCAGTGAATTCTTAAGTAGTTGGCCAAATATGATTTCATTTGGTTAACTGCTTATCACTGCGCTCGCAACAAAACCTCAACAGGCTCTAACAGAAACTCGCACAACCACAATTATTAGAGGATAATGGCCGCCTGGAAGCGCATCCATATTGGAACGCCATATTCAGGATAAATGTCTGAGCGGTGACGAACGGGGAAACTATGGCGCTGGAAAAGATTAAATCGGCTTTTCAGTCGGGTATGCAGAAAATGTCGGGTCTTATCTATGGTAAAGCCCTGGCCGTCGGCACTGGCGTACTGATTCTGCTTCTATCACTTGTTGGCTGGTACTGGAGTCAGGAGCCAGACCTGTTCTCAGTAAAGGCCAATGCCGAAAAGCTGGCCACTAACAATGCTCAGAATGTCGTCGCTGGTTACACCACAACAGCAACACTCTATACCCTGGCGAGTACGCTGCTGAATAAGCCGGGTGGTTTCCTGCGCAATGACATCATGCCACCGGGCGTACTGATGGATAATATGCCCAATTGGGAAGTGGGTGTTCTGATTCAGGTGCGTGATATGGCCCGGGCTCTGCGCAAGGACTTCAGTCGTTCCCAGTCGCAGTCAAGGGAAGACCAGGACCTTGCGGTGGCCGAGCCGCAGTTTAATTTTGATGCCAGAAGCTGGATTCTGCCTTCCAGTGAGCGGGAATACCAGAGGGGCATTGATAAGCTGAACAGCTACATGGCCCGTTTGTCCGATCCCAATGACTCGGCGCAATTTTATGCCCGGGCCGATAATCTGACGCGCTGGCTGGGGGATGTAGAGACGCGCCTCGGCAGCCTTTCCCAACGTCTGAGTGCCAGTGTTGGTAAACCGCGTTTGAATACCGACCTTTCCGGCGTGGCGGCTCAATCCACGGACAATGCTGTATTGATTGATGTAAAAACACCCTGGTCACAGATTGATGATGTTTTCTATGAGGCCCGAGGCACTTCCTGGGCTCTGATACATCTTCTCAGGGCGGTGGAAGTGGACTTTGCTGACGTTCTGGACAAGAAAAATGCCACGGTCAGTGTCCGACAGATTATCCGCGAGCTGGAGGCCACCCAGGATGCGGTTTGGAGCCCGATGATACTGAATGGTTCCGGTTTTGGCTTGCTGGCTAACCACTCCCTGGTTATGGCTAATTATGTCTCCCGTGCGAATGCGGCGATTATTGATCTGCGGCGTTTACTGGAACAAGGTTAATGATGGGGGAATTAAATCCCCCCTGCTTTTGTTTCAATTCTGAATCCATCGTTTAGTGGTATCAAACAGCTTTACGGTCATATCAGTGACAGGCTTATAGGGTTTGGTCGCCTGGTAAGTTGCCTGGCAAATGTTTTCATAAACATGAATGGAGAGCTGTTTTCCCGGAATAGTCACCGTTTCCACAATAAAAAGCGCGACACTGGCTATCGCCGGAAATATTGAACCCTTAAACGTTTCTGGCAATGTCTCATAGGGCAGAGCCAGCCATTTAAAGACTTTTTGTGCATGACTGACGGTGTATTCTTTAAATGATTTTTCTGCCGGGCAGGGTCTGATACTTGCTTTTATTGCTGCTGCTACCCCCGTCATCGCCCCGGTTAGCGCTCCAATTCCGGTAATGGTCATTACTGTGACGTAATAACCGGCAAAAATGCCCGCATGTAATAAAGTAGTGCAGACTTTCAGTGGGGTGCACAGAGCCCCGGGCACTTTTGACAGCAAGCATTTACCATGACGTTTTACCCTGGAAATAAATGTTTCTGTTTCTTCGATAACCTCACACGTTCTAACGGCTAGCCCATCACTTTTTCCTGAAGGTGCGTTACTTTGAGAGCAAGCTTCAGTGGTGGTATTCGGGTACTCTTCAGATGGTTCATCGTTGTGATAGACATGCTCAGGAGGGAGGCTGTGAGCAAAGAGAGTGCTGTTTACCGCAATAGATGGGCTCATCGGGCATACCAGGTGGTTAATTCGACTATGTTTTGAGTGTTCTGCCGGTTCTGCTCAATGACCAGCTTCTTTTATAACTGATTGATTTTACAATCGATGGTTAGTTGCTGGCTTAGTGTTCTGTTAGGATTTATGTTCTTAGATGCAATATTGGCAATATGGTTCAAAATTTATGTCTGTTATTTCCTCAAGGCTTGGGCAGCAACTGGCTTTTATTAAGGAGCTGGATAAACTCAAGGCGGTTTATCGAAAAACCATGGTAAAGCCTGATAACAGCCGACAGGAGAACAGTGCCGAACATAGCTGGCATATTGCAGTGCAGGCGATGACCCTACAAGAGTATGCTGAAGAGCCGGTTGATATTGGCCGGGTGATTAAGATGCTACTGCTTCACGATATTGTGGAAATTGATGCCGGAGATACCTTTGCGTTTGCCGGGACTACCGAGCTGGCTGGTCAGGCAACTAAAGAAATGGCGGCGGCAGAGCGCCTGTTCGGGCTGCTGCCACAGGAGCAGGCCGATGAGTTCAGGGCGCTCTGGCTTGAATTTGAGCAGGTACACAGCCCGGATGCCCGCTTCGCCAAAGCCATGGACTGCCTGTTACCCGTGATCCAGAATATGGACAGTGAGGGTGGTACCTGGGCAAAGTATCAGGTTACCCGCAGTCAGGTGTTGAGACGGAACCAGTATCTGGAGCACCTGGCTCCCAAACTGTGGCGTTACGTTCTTGAACAGATTGATCACTCTGTCCGTAATGGCTGGCTTCAGGATTGTTGATCTAGCAAGGTATTTACCGACTGACGCAGTGCAACAAAAGTGACATACTGCCGCGCTTTCCTGCTTTAGCAAGTTAACTATGCAATCGTCTTTCACCAGCAACTACCTTCCCAAAAACCGGTTCAAGACAGGCCTGGGACACTTTGTCCTGTGGTTACTTGGCGGATGGAAAATTGAGGGAAACCTGCCGGAACACCTCAATAAATACGTGATCATCGTCGCTCATCACACATCAAACTGGGATTTTGTTATCGGCGTTGCGGTTAAGCTGGTAACCCGTATACGTGTCCGGTTTTTTGCCAAGCACTCACTGTTTTTCTGGCCCCTGAGTGTGTTGATGCGTCGGCTTGGCGGTATACCCATTGAGCGTGATAAATCCATCAACCGGGTTGATCAGGCCATCGCAGAGGTCAACAGCAGCGACCACTTCGTGCTGGCTATTGCACCTGAGGGCACCCGGTCAAAGGTGCAAAAGTGGAAAACCGGTTTTTATCATATAGCGAATGGTGCCAACGTTCCGGTTGTACCCATTGCCTTCGACTTTCAGCAGCGAAAGGTCATTATGGGCGCACCTATGTCTATGTCTGGAGATATTCCCTCTGACTTTGCCAGAATGCATGAGTTCTTTCTCTCTCATCCGGGTAAGCATCCTGAGCTTGGCTGTGATGGACCCTTTGAAACGCCCGATATATACAACAAATAATGACCGGGCTGTCTGTCCAACAGACAGTGTCTTACTTTTCTTTCCAAGGTGAGTCCGATAGAGTGAAACAGCAATAAAAAGACAATAAAGAAAGACAATAAAGGACTCCCATGCCTCTGATTCAGTTTGTTACTCATGACGGCAACCAGTATGAAGCCGACATCGACTCAGGTAGTACTTTGATGCAGGGTGCCGTTGATAACATGATCGATGGCATCCTCGCAGAGTGTGGTGGTGCCTGCTCCTGTGCCACCTGCCACTGTTATATTGATGAAGGCTGGGCTGAAATTGTCGGATCTGCTGAAGGCATGGAGCAGGAAATGCTGGATGTTGTCCGTGAGCCGAGAGAAACCAGCAGGCTGAGCTGCCAGATTGTCGTCACTGATGAGATGGACGGCATGGTGGTTCATTTGCCTGAATCTCAATATTAAATGCCTGTATTCTTAGGGCCTGTTGACATAAGGATGCTGACTCAGCGCAAAACCAGGTCTGGTCGAAAAAGTATTCTTGCCAGCCCTCCTTCAGGAAAGACGACAGTAAATTATTACTATTTTGTCGTATTGGATTTTATCAACTATGTTATTGCAGCAGAGCGTTGTTCCAGAAAGGTTTTAATTCCCCGGTGTCTTTCCCTATGTTTAAGAATCTGATCATCAGTTTTGTCCTGATCACCGTTGTGATTATACAAGAACCTCTGGTGGCCGACGATGTTGGCACCCATGCAGGCAACACTGCGCAGGAAAATCCCTATCTCAATTTTTTAAACATCTGGGGCGGGAATTCACTGAAAATTCTCTTTAATTTAAGCACCATGAAGATTGAGGCCACTGCAGAGTCCGGTAACTTTAGCAACGTTAACGATAATTTCTCCTTCAAGGTCATAGACCAGCATACCGGTAACGCCTTTTTACAGGCAAATGCAGACAGTCTTTACGTAAACCGATTTGTGCGAAAAATTAATGGCTCGGGCTTCAGCTATGGCGATGTAGTGGCCCTGAACATTGACCCCGGGTCTGGCTTGAAAAATCCAACTCTGTACGGCAATAGCAGTAGCGGGCCAGTAGACTGCATTGGTAAGTACCAGTACTTTGCCATCACCCCTGATGGTCTGACGCCTTATACTCCGGGTTTCCGGGTGCAGCCCATACAGATTCTTGGTGCCGGCACGGTAAACGACGCTGTAATATCAGGTACTGCGCCGGCAAACAGTAAAATTTCCGCCGTTGTTAACGGCAGGATGTTTTCTGGTAGCGTGGACAGTAGCGGGAATTTTTCCTTTCCGGTTACCGACCATGACGGATTTACCGCAGCAACGCCTATTGTCATTAACTGGGGGGCATTTTCAGAGACGATAAGCCCAACACTGTTGCCGAAAAATAACCTGCCCCAGGAAACGGTGACCGGGTATAACTACATGCTCAATGCCGGACTGGATTATCTGACGGCTCCTTTTCCTCATGAGATTGTATACTCCACCAAACTGTTTACCCCTGATGCAGTAAAAGCTTGGGATCTCGTCTACCGGCTATTGCTGGCTTACGACAACACAGGCAACAGATATCCGAGAGATGCTCAGGGCAATGTTGAACTCTATGTTGACTATGCTTCCCGCGGAATCACCATCACTGGCGAGGAAGCGGAAATGATTCAGAAATACCTGGTTCGTAACTGTCCCAGGCTGTTCCATTTGAAAGATTGGCCTGCATCGCCCAAATACAGTGGTTCAACCGTTGTCGGCCAGACGTTTTATATTGGCAATTCGGCACAGGATGGTAATGATTATGCTCAGCAGTTGCTGCAAACGGAACCGTCCGTGTCATACCTGCTGAGCCTGATTCAGCCGGATATGAGTATTTACCAGATCATTCAGGTGATTCAGGTCAACTACGAGCGCATGGTAACCTATAGGGCTGACGCTGATGGCAGCGACATCCGAGGGGCGTTTTTAACTCGTACCGCCATTTGTGGTGGTTATGCCAAAGGCTATGAGTATCTGATGCAACGCCTTGGCATCGAAACAATCTGGGTTGAAGGTCACGCCGGTGGTGGGCTGCATGCCTGGAATTTTGTCAATGTGTTCAGTCACTGGTATTTGAGCGATACCACCTGGGGGGGGAAAAACTGGTTTCTTGATGGTGCCGACAGCATCTTTACCGAGGGGCACGTGGTTGAGCAGGTGTATCGTCAAATGCCTGTGCTGGCCAACGACAGTGTACCTTGGGGGATTGGCGAGCCCGGACAGACCGTCGCCAATTTAACCGGCGTGGTTAATTACACTGATAATGACAATGGTTCGGTAACCATAACCTATGAGGATGTGGCAAACATCAACACTTCTGTGCAGATTAATCTCAGTTCCAACGGCTACGACCCGGTATCCATGATAAACAGTGGTGGGCTATGGAGTATTACCGTCCCCTGGAGTTCTGGTGAGCATGACCCCGCAGCTACCGATGTGTCTGCAACCACGTTGGATTTTTACTTCACGGTCAATAACCAGTTCTTTACCTCAGGGAATGTGAAACGTAACAATCTGCAAAGTGACGTTTTGCCAGATGGCATGAACAATGTGGTTTTGACAATGCCCGATAGTTAGCCAATCCCGCCTTTTTACCGCAGGGATACCAGGCAGCAACGGGTTGAGGTCTGTACCAAAAACCATGATCAGACATAAATCCAGAAAGACACCTCAGAGGCTGTATGATCCCTGATCAAAGTGCAGCAGGGTGGAGCCTGCAATGTTTTGAATGATGTAGTTAGAAAACCCAATTGGTATTATACTCCCCTTTCAAAACCCGACCTTTTATAAGGTTATTGATAACTATTCGTAATCGGCCCAGGCAGCGGGTTGCGTTCACAGGCAAATCCTCAACAGCCCAAATAATTCAAATACTAAAAAATGTCAGGAGACCTTATGCTCAGCCAGATCATGATCGACAAGTTGAATGAACAGATTAATCTGGAGTTTTACTCCTCAAATCTGTATCTGCAAATGGCCTCCTGGTGCGAAAGCCAGGGGCTGGACGGGTGCAACCACTTTCTTCGCCGCCATGCCCGGGAAGAAATGGAGCACATGCAGAAGCTCTTTGACTACGTCAACGAAACGGGTGCCATGGCCATTATTGGCGGTATTGATGCGCCGCCCCATACGTTCGCGTCTGTCCGGGATGTATTCCTTGCGACCTATGAGCATGAGTGTACTGTTACTCAGAAGATCAACGCCCTGGCTCATACTGCGTTCACCGAGCAGGACTACTCCACGTTCCATTTCCTGCAGTGGTACGTTGCGGAGCAGCACGAAGAAGAGAAGCTGTTCAAAACGATTCTCGATAAAATTGATATGATCGGTATGGAAAATAAAGGCCTCTATTACATTGATCAGGAAGTGGGCAAATTGATGAGTGGTATGCCAGAGCCTGTTGTTTCTTAACAGCCCGAAGTAGTATAAATAGTGTTTCGGGGGCGTTCTGGTCACATGGGAAATTGAGAACGCCCCGGCTATCCGGGCAGTCACTGTGCAAGCAGTTGCCTGCACAACAGGCCAAAAAATATGGTTTAATAGGCAAGCTGATTCAGCACCTTCCTCTATTTCACAGTTCTCAACCAGAAGCACTCAACGTGACCTTTGCATTCCAGCACTTCAAACACGCTATCTCCGGTTTTTCCAAGTCAGTCACCGGCAACGTTTTCAGGTTTATTCCCCTTCTGTGCTCTCTGTTATTCAGTGGTTGCGGGTTATTGACCAAAGCGTCGGAACGACAGCCGGTAACATTCAGTGAGCTGGAGGGCTGGAGCCAGCAACAGGCCATTGCCGTAAGACCGGCTTTGCTGAACAGTTGCCAGCACCTGAACCGTTCGGTACTGACCGACAACAGCCCCTGGGGTAACTACCAGCAATGGCAATTGCTGTGTAAGGAGCTGATGCAAACCCCCGACCGTCAACTGAAAACCTTTTTTGAGCAAAACTTTACGCCTGTCCAGCTCTCTCCCCAGAAACAAGGCCTGTTTACCGCTTATTACTCCCCGGTTATTCCCGGCAGCCTGAAGCCGTCGGAAGATTACCCAATCCCACTATTGAAACTGCCCCATGACCTGGTCAAGGTTCGCCTTGCTGATTTTGGACTCAGTGGCCCGGGATTGGTTGGCCGGGTTGAGAAAGGCTTCCTGAAACCCTATGGCAGTCGGGCAGAAATCAATCAACAGACAGCGAAAGCCAGGGATGTGCTCCTGTGGCTGAGCAGCCCTGTTGATAAGTTCTTCCTGCAGATTCAAGGGTCAGGGAGTGTGGAGCTGCCTGACGGTAACATTATTCATGTTGGCTACGCCGGTAATAATGGCCACAACTACGTGGCCATTGGGAGGATACTGAAACAGCAGGGGGAACTTGAAGAAGTATCCATGCAAACCATCCAGTCATGGCTGGAAAACAATCCGGACCAGCGGGAATGGCTACTGAACCAGAATCCTCGCTATATCTTCTTCAGTTTTTCTGAGGAAGGTGCCATCACCGCTCAGGGTGTGCCTGCTTCACCGAAAAGAACACTGGCTGTGGATCCATCTTATATCCCCCTTGGCCTGCCGGTATGGCTCGATACCCGTCTCACCGCCACCGGTGAGAAATTCCAGCAGCTGATGGTTGCCCAGGATACCGGCAGTGCCATAAAGGGTCCCGTCCGGGGAGATATCTATATGGGGATTGGCAAGGATGCAGCCTTTATTGCCGGGCCACAACAGGAGCCAGGCAAGCTATATGTGCTGATTCCTCGATAGCGTGCTTTTCCTTTAATTGGAGCTGGTTCTGCAGCCTGGCTCTGAAATGAACTTCATTGTTAACGAGTTATATGAAATCTGGCAGTGGGCGTGTGCCCGGCAGAAAATTTGAACCATATTACTAAAAAATTGTACAAACACCTGCGACAATAATTTCAATATGGAACATTTTTGCCGGTTAGTTGTCCAACAGAATAAATTCCTCTGAATGAGATATTAATGGTGATCTAACATGGAAAGCTCAGCTCCGGTGGGTGAATTCCCCCATTTTCCGCCCTCTCCTTATTGCGTAGGGGACACAAAGGATTCTGATAGCATGCAAGCTGTTGGTTTAGCTAAAAGTATGATCCGATATTGCTCAAACTCTAATGGCGAGCTCAGAAAAGACAAGTTAACCGATCTTCTGAGCATGACAGTCAAGTATATTGCTGAGAATGCCGGGGTGGAGTTGCCATCAATTGTCAGTGGTGGTGCTGCACAAAACTCAGCCAGCAATAACCTGAAAATTCCTGACCCTTCGGAATGGGATAATTGGGAGAGTAAGTTTTTCAGTACGGAAGGATTTGGCATAAATGTACTGATACATTACCGTAATCGCAACCTCGTTTTTGATATACTTAGTCGCTATATAGGGGCTGATGAAGGTAAAATTTTTACTCTTTTCCAGCACCCACTATTTGAAGAATCATTGCGGGCCGGGAATTTCAAAACAGATATAAACTCTTTCGACGTCGGGGACATTCTTCAAAAAAACCAAGGTGCTCCAACTTCAAAAATATTAATTAAACTATTTACTATCTGTGAAAGTGGGGCCGAAACATTTCGTCAGCTTAAGCCCACAGGGTTGATCAAATCAGCCATTGCATTGGGCTATCTGCCGGAAGAAGGCATTGAAGAGATTCTTAACTTGACAGCCGAAGACATAAATATATGAAAAGCGGTCCGCTGAGAATATTCACAGCCTGAGCATATTCGTCTGAATCAAATACCCAGGGACTTCTGATATGAATTCTTCAGCTGGAAAAGCACCCCTTTTGCCATCCTCAGTTGATCGTGCAGAAAGTACACATAATCCTGATAGCCGTGCAGTCGTTGTTGCAAAGGGTACAAATCCTGACAGTCGTGCAGCTGTTGTATTCGGACAAAGTATTATCCGGTATTGCAGTGACGGCAAGCTCAATCTCAATGGCGAGTTCAATCTTAATAAAGAACAATTATCCAGCCTTCTGGACAGGGTGATCAATTATATTCAGGATCAAACCGGAGTGTTGCCATCGGTTGTCAGTGGCACTGCGGCAAATAAACCAGCCAGCAATAACCCGACAGATCCTGACCGTTGGGAGTTGGATCGGTGGGAGAGTGGTCTTGGCATTAAAGATATGCCTCACAGACATCGCGGAGTTATTTGTTCAATACTGGGTGCCAATATAGGCCGTGATGAAGGTAAAATTCTTGCTCTTTTCCGGCACCCAATATTTGAGAATTCATTGCGGAAAGCAAAGGTCCCCACAAATACATTAGAATCTCTTCATGTCAGGAGCTTTATTCGATTAAAGGAATGCTCCTCAATATTTGCTAAACTGCTCGATTTTTACGGGGAGCAAGGCGATATTAAGCCCGCAGGGATCATCAAATCAGCCATTGCATTGGGTTATCTGTCGGAAACGGACATTAAACGGCTTGTTCAAGTTAGTCGCAAATAAAAATATGAAGAGCGAACGCCAGAGAATATTCACATCTTGAGCATATTCCCGGGCTTGAAGCTCATCATCAACTGGTCATTGAAATCACTTTAGTGACCAGCTTGCCAATACCAGCGGCGGCCTCACTGATATTTTGTGCCAACATATAAGCTGGAGTGGTCACCAGTTTATGGGTCTCATCAATGACAATTTCATCAACTGCACAGGGCTGGTGAGCAACTCCGGTCTGTTCCATTGCTTCAGCAGTTGCTGCATCATTACCAATGGTTGCCCTAACGCCTTCTGCAAAAATACGACCAGCCATTGCCGGAGCAATGCAGATCAAACCTATGGGCTTACCGGCTTCCGAAAACGCCTTGACGGCAACCATCATATCAACCTGCACACGCAGGTCAGCGCCTTTAAACGCAAAATCCGACAGGTTTTTTGCTGCCCCAAAGCCACCCGGAACAATCAGTGCATCAAAGTCAGCGACTTTCAACGCCGCCAGGGGTTCGATATCCCCCCGCGCTATTCTGGCGGCCTCCACCAGAACATTACGCTGTTCCTGGCTTTCTTCCCCGGTCAAATGGTTAATGACGTGGTGTTGATTAATATCAGGAGCAAAGCATTTATAGGCTGCTCCCTGCTGTTCGATACTCAGTAGCGTTAATACTGATTCATGAATTTCAGCACCATCGTAGACACCACACCCGGAGAGAATGACGGCGACTTTCTTCTGATGATTTGAACTCATTAGCGTATTCTCCTATCAATACATTCATTTGGTTAACTATTTACACATTGCAAAGAAGATTTCCTGAGAAAAAGGGGATCTCTTTATCAGAGCCTCCTTACAAGTCTCGACTGTTCTATAAAGTAGCTCTTATCTCAGCTCAACAATAAATCATTTTGGAGTCAATAGATGGGGGTGTCCCAGGAGCAATGGCACTGACTTAAGCTTAAAAGCCCCGCAAACATGGGGATTGATACAGGTTTAGAGATTTGAACTGGAACCACAAAGCACACAAAGAGCACTAAGAAGAGCTTTTCTTTTCCTTTGTGCTCTTTGTGTGCTTTGTGGTTCCAATCGCCGGGTGCCTTAAAGCCCACGCATGACAAGGCTTTCACCCTTAAGTCAGTGCCATTGGTCCCAGGAGGCTGATCGAGAATAGACTGCCCTGTGCGGTAACTGCTCCTGCATTCACATGGTCGTGCAGAGAATTAAACAAAAAAATCCGTTTTGTGCGACAAATAGAACCTATATTCACCTCACAAAACGAAATCTTTACCCTCAATTTTTTGCCACCCCTTCCTCAGGTGACACCCGGATGGATTATTTTACCGGGCAACCTTTTGGAAGAGGGTCTTCAGGATGGGCACTATTTTTTCAGTCGCTCTCATCCATCGACTTCCATTGCCTCTTCACCCGTCCGGTTGGCAGGACTCAGTGCCTTTTCCATCAACATGATTGACCAGCCCTGGCCAGTGGCTCCTCCACCATAAACGATTGTCTTCTTCTCCTCCTCGGATTCCCCGGATTCATACGTGTTATACCATTCACTTAATCCCTGGCGTCTTTCACCTGCCTCGTGCAACTCCGACAACAGTTCTTTAATCTCTGGAGTACTCTCCATGTGATTGGTCAGAGCATAAATTATCCGGTATTCGATCTGCGGCCATACCAGGAAACCTTTGCTTTTAATCAGCATGGCTTTTTCGTCATTGTTAGCCATATTGATGGGAGAGAACACCTTCAGGCCAGCTTTCGTCAGTTGTGATCTGATCAGTTTTACCACCGCCGGGTGATCTTCCGGTTGAATCAGCCCGTTTTCAATGGCCAGTGCCAGCCCCTGCAGGTTGACTTCCTTACCCTCCAGAAAATCCTTGTTGGCATTAACCAGTGGGGAGATATATTCCATGGGTTTGTTCATGGACTCGCGGCCTGTGGGATTATCCGAATGGACAAAGTCCCTCGGGTCAAATTTGCCGTCCTGGTTATAGAGGAAGGTTTCTTTAATCAACTGTTTAAACTTCGCCAGTTCATCGCTGACGGCCTGCGGATTATCATCAAGTAAGGCGGAAATAAAGCCGGAAACGGGCGTTGTCCCGGGTGGGAAATGTTTACTCAGTTCGATCTTGAGCTGGGGGCCGATCTCTTCCAGATGATGGGCCAGTCCGGTGAAGCCCTGATAGAGAAAACAGGCATTACTGCACAGCAGTTTCTGATACATCCAGGTGTCGAGCATATCACGGTTATCGCCACCCTGAGGCAAGCCATTGGCCGGGTCCAGTACTTTTTTGTCAAGGTAAGCCATGGCATGGGCAAGGTTGGGAACCAGTTTCCGGACGTCGTCCTGTTGCTCCTGAGTGCCGGCAAGTTCCAGCAGTTTGGTCATGGAGCGAATAAAGTGAATTTCACTGTCGGTGGTGCCCGGCGTTAATGTGCCGAGGGTATCGGTCAGTAAGCCCCTCAAGGTATGGCTCGGATTGGGTACATCCGGGTCACCCGTATTTTTAGCCACTAGATAGTTAGCATAAAGCTGGTTGAGTATGGTCTTCAGTTCTTCCGGTGCGATGGTTTTCAGGGACTCCGAATCCAGAGTGGGCATGCTGATCTCGGGGTATTTTTCTTTCATATAGTCACGCAGATGGTGGTACCAGCCAGGCCCGGTGTCCCCCCCCAGCACCCGGTGATAGACAAATTCGCTCAAAAATGGGTCTGGAATCACTACCTGAGGAATCAGTCCACTGTCAAACTGCTTGCTGGCAATGGTTGCCAGAGAGTCCGTCAGCTGTTTGAAGGCCTCAGGGCGGGCGACGTCTTGTTTGCTCAGGGTATCGATCATAATACCATAATCACGCATCCATACTGTTTGCCTATAGCGATCCCCAAGGGATGCAGGCAGCCCGTGGATGATCAGGGATTGCTTCAGGGTCTGGACGAGCCGAAGTTTATCTTCACCGCTCTGAGCATTTATGAAATTGTCTAAAGCCTTATTAATCGCCTGATTCAGACCTTTTCTTCGGGTCAGGATACCACCGGAATATGTCTCCCAGAAGTCCTTGACGCCTTCATCCAGCAGAGGTTTAATCAATCTCTGACGCAGGCCTTGAACTTGTGGCTCCGGCACATTATCTTTTTCGTCACAACCCTGACGATGACCAAATACCATAAGGTTAAAGGCTTCTTTCTGTTTCGTGCTGAGGGTTTTGTAGCAGGAATTGAAGTCGTAGATGTCTGCGTCCGGACCTAATTCATCCCGGATTTCCTGCGTCATCATGTTAACCTGCTCGTTATTGACCCGAACAGGGACCTTATCGGATTCGCCAAAATAGCGAATGCCGTTGACCTCCACGCAAGCACAGGCAACGTCGGAGAGACCCCCTTCAGGGTCGACCAGCAAACCATTTTCCAAGCTGATGTAAATAGTAGGATTTACAGCCTCTGCCGGGCAAACCGGAGTCTTACCTTCCTTTATAAGCTCCTTGACCACATCAATTCGGCTGGCGGCTCCATATTGAATGTCTTTGCCAACCGGTTGAGTAGGCGTCATCAATCGATGTATCGGAGGTTTGATGAGGGCACATGTACGCTCGTTTTGGCCGAATAGACGACCAACGGCATCTATCGCAGCCGACTCTTTCTCTTTGTTTGTGGTGGTGATCACCAAAGTGTAGTTAGGGAACATGCCGGGAGCTTCGATACTCATAATTACTATCCTCTCGTTACGTTGTGAAAAGTTTTATGGACGTACCGACAACTCTGACAAGTAGAAAAATGATTTGTTCCCATTACCAGTGAAGAAATAGAAGTACGTAAATACCAGTTGTAATTAATTATTGGTACATCGTCTGGTAAAATTTTTGGCCGGAAATGTTCTGGTCAGCACTCCGGTGGCAACTGGTACTGAATTTTCAGATCAGGATTTTTTCGGGGTGCCGGTTGTGAAATTTCTGAATCACAGCAACTTTTTTATTGCTAAAAACCGACAACAGTTGTCACTGATGTCAAGACAAATGGAGTGAAAACAGCGGCGGTGCTATGATAAGCGCTGATCCTTACGGACCTACCCTTCAGGTCAAGTTGATCAGGCAGGTCAAAGCCACAAACAACCACGGTAAGCCACTTTATCCATGCAACTTTTTTTTACACAACTTAAACAAATCCTGCAAAACCTATGATGCCAGGCACCGGAATGTATAGTTTTATAACAGCAATGGCTGTCCTGGTGCTTGGAGGCACACTTATTTTCTGGCTCATGCGTAACAGAAATCGGTCAAAACGCCATCGGCCCACATTTGATGTAACGGGCGACCCGCAGAAAACCGTTATCCCCCGGGATAAACATCCGGTTTCCCGTCGCTGCATCAACGACAATGCGCTCAAAGTGATTAACCGGTTAACCAGTCAGGGCTATGAAGCTTATCTGGTGGGGGGGTGTATCCGCGATCTGTATCTTGATCTTCACCCCAAGGACTTTGATGTCGCGACCAATGCCAGTCCTGAAGACGTGCGCAGGCTGTTTCGTAATTCCAGACTGATTGGCCGACGTTTCAAACTGGTTCATGTGCTCTTCGGTCGTGAAATGATTGAGGTAGCCACCTTCCGTGCCAGACATGAGCAGCACCATGGTAAGGAAAAGTCCCGCCACTCGGAATCCGGAAGAATTCTCCGGGATAATGTTTACGGCACCATGGAAGACGATGCCATGCGCCGGGATTTTACCGTTAATGCCCTTTACTACGATGGGCGTGACTTCAGTGTTGTGGATTTCTGCAACGGGGTTGATGACATTCGCACCGGTACCCTGCGACTGATTGGCGACCCGGTTACCCGTTACCATGAAGACCCGGTTCGTATGCTCAGGGCCATACGGTTTGCGGCCAAACTCAACTTCACGATGGCACCGGAAACCGAGCAACCCATTCGGGATCTTGGGCAGTTGTTGCATGATATTCCAGCTGCACGATTGTTTGATGAGGTTCTGAAGCTGCTGCAGTCTGGTCAGGGTGTACGTACGTTTGAACTACTGCAGGAATACCAGTTGTTTGCTCCACTGTTTCCAGCAACAGCGCATTGCTTGCAAGAACAGGACAGACACGCCGGTCACCTGATTATTGAAGCATTGGAAAGTACCGACAAACGAGTCAGACAGAATCGTCCTGTGACACCAGCGTTCCTTTTTGCCGCGCTTTTATGGGCACCCATGAGGCGAATGGCCAGAGAGCTTATGGACCAGGGCATGCCGCCTGTTCCGGCATTCCAGCAGGCTTCCATGACGGTGATCACGAACCAGTGTCATCACACCGCGATTCCCCGCCGGTTTTCCATGGTGGTTCGTGATATCTGGGATCTGCAGATTCGACTGGAACGCAGACAACCCAAACTGATTGAAACCTTGCTGGAACACCCCAAATTTCGTGCGGCCTATGACTTCCTGGTACTTCGGGAGCAAGCCGGTGAAAACCTGTCGGCGGTCGGTAAATGGTGGACAGAAATACAGGAACTGGATGAGCATGGCCGTCATGCCATGATCCGGTCGCTTACCAGCCATGGCGGCCAGAAAGCGCAGGGCAATAAACGCAGACGGCGCAGGCGTAAGCCTCGCAGTGGTGATGCCTCGTCTGCGCATCAATCCGGAGAGTCCTGATGGCAGAAACCGCCTATGTGGCGCTGGGTAGTAACCTTGAGCAACCAGACCTTCAGTTGCAGCGTGCCGTGGATGACATTGACAGTATGCCTCAAATAACGGTTGCTGCCTGTTCCAGGCTCTACCGAAGTGACCCGGTTGGCCCCCCCGGCCAGCCCGATTACTGCAATGCGGTGGTGGCTGTGAATACCACATTGGCACCGCTCAGGCTGCTGGATGCCCTGCAGTCGATAGAAAACGCCCATGGTCGTGTGCGCTCGGTACGCTGGGGGCCGAGGACTCTGGATCTGGATATCATTCTGTTTGGCAACCGGTGCATTGAGTCAGAACGACTGACCGTTCCTCACTATCAGATGCAGGTTCGCAATTTTGTGCTGTGCCCTTTGCTGGATGTTGCACCGGATCTTGAACTTCCGGATGGTACTCTGTTGCAGGCAATGGTGGATGAACTAGGGTACCAGGGACTGAAGGTTATTGCCGACCGTTATCCATGGATGTGAACAGTCAGGCTTTGGAAACCCGCACTCTGGCAACAGGGCGGCCTGACTATTGCGCCAAGCCCTTAACTGACAAGCCTTCACACTTCTCGTATAATCCGCGACAGCAACTAATCAAGGTCTTTACCCATGGCTAAAGTCACCCTAAGTATCCTGTCCGAGATGAAAAAAACGGGTGAGAAATTCACCTGCCTGACGGCCTACGATTCCACCCAGGCTCACCTGGCCAGCAGTCAGGGTGTGGAAGTGATACTGGTTGGTGACTCCCTTGGCAATGTCTGTCAGGGACAAACCAGTACGGTTCCCGTGACTGTGGACGACATGTGTTATCACACTCGCTGTGTCAGTACCAAAGCGGGTGACTCCCTGTTAATGGCCGACCTGCCGTTCGCTTCCTACACCAATGAGCAACAGGCGCTGACCAACGCAACCCGTCTTATGCAGGCCGGTGCTGAAATGGTCAAGCTGGAAGGTGAGGCCTGGCTGGCACCCATTGTTACCCGCCTGCGTGAGCAGGGGATCCCGTCCTGCGTCCACCTTGGTCTGACACCACAGTCAGTGCATGTTCTGGGTGGCTACAAAGTTCAGGGACGGGATGAAGCCCGCGCCAATGCCATGATTGAAGCCGCCATCGGGTTGGAAAAGGCCGGTGCCGCCATTCTGGTGCTGGAGTGTGTACCTTCGGTGCTGGCCCGGGAAATCACCCGTGCCGTTCAGATTCCGGTGATCGGGATTGGTGCCGGTGCTGACACGGACGGCCAGGTGCTGGTGATATACGACATGCTGAATATGACCGCCGGGCGCAAACCCAAATTCGTGAAAAACTTTATGGCTGAAGGTGGTTCTGCCCAGGATGCTGTCGCTACCTACGTTAAAGACGTCAAGAACGGCACATTCCCGGGTCCGGAACACGGATTCGACTAAACGGAAAGTATCCATCATGCAAACTGTACACTCTATTGCTGAAGTTCAGGATATCGTTGGCACCCGTAAATCGGCCGGGCTGCGCATTGGCTTCGTACCGACCATGGGTAACCTGCACGGCGGGCACCTGACCCTGGTGGAAAAAGCCAAAGAAAGCTGCGACTTTGTGGTGGTGAGTATCTATGTAAACCCCTTGCAGTTTGGCCCCAACGAGGACTATGACTCCTATCCACGAACCATGGAGCAGGACCAGCAGCTGCTGATGGATCACGGTGTTGATTTGCTCTATGCCGCCAGCACCCATGAAATCTATCCGGAAGGCAGCGAAAACCATACCCATGTGAGTGTCGAAGTGCTGGACGGTATGCACTGCGGAAATACCCGGCCCGGTTTCTTCCGGGGCATCGCCACGGTGGTCACCAAGCTGTTCAACATTGTGCGCCCGGATATCGCGGTATTTGGCGAGAAAGATTTCCAGCAGCTGACCATCATTCGCAAAATGGTGCAAGATATGGTGATGCCGGTTGAAATCCTCGGTGCCTCAATCGCCCGTGAGCCAACCGGTCTGGCCATGAGTTCTCGCAATGGCTATCTGACCCCACAAGAGCGCGGAGAGATAGCGCCAGCTCTTTATCGCTGCCTGACGGAAGCCAGAGACGCGATTCAGGCGGGCGAAACCGACTTTGACCTGCTGCGCAGAAATGCGTTTGCCCACATGGCCCAGGCCGGGTTCAAGCCGGATTACTTTAATATCTGCAATCCACAAACCCTGCTGCCCGCAACGCATAATGAGCAGTCACTGGTCATTCTTGCTGCTGGCTATTTAGGCAAAGCCCGATTGATTGATAATATTTATTTCAATCGATAATCTTAACCCGGATATTAAACCCCACTTCTGTCTTTTGTCATTCCAGTAGACGACCAAACGCTATGGCCAGGCTTTGAACCGCTCTACCGTCTCCAATCACAGAGACGATGGCCACAGTACCAGGCATGACCTTTATCTGGCCCGGGTTCTGTCACATTTGCCGCACCAACAGCGCTAAGGAGTTGTCTGGAAATAACCTCACTATTTTCATTGCCTGACTCCGTTCGGACTGAGCTTGTCGAAGTTTGGTGGCACGCCCCTTCGATACTTCGACAAGCTCAGCACTCAGGGTGAACGGAAATCGGGAACTTATTAAAAGACAATTCCTAAGCGGCTGTCCGGGAATTGCATTTTCATAGCAAAAAAAGCCCCATGTAATTCAAACTATTCTTACCACTGCCATAAAACTGGCTACCGTTATCAAACCCCTGTTAACGCTTTTACCGATGTAGAAAAAAGAAATACTCAAACATCACTGACCTGTTTGCTTCTTTGTGTTTGCCCTATAAGACAATGGATTAATATCTCCGTAAACAATTTTATTATGAGGTAATGATTTTGATACGGCAATCAGGCGTAAACCCGGCAGGCATGGCCATCGACCCGCA
>NZ_JAGHQV010000220.1:0-1224 GCF_017744175.1 Thalassotalea sp. G20_0
GTAATGGGGGGCGACCGGGTACGCTCTGCCAAGCCAAATTGCAGCCATGACAATGATGGATTGTTCCTCTTCATTATCCGGGGATGTATTTTCCAGGCGAGTAAACAGGTCATCAATGTGCTTTTCAAGCACGTTATTTTTATTGGCATTGGGGATCAGAGCCAACCTGGCACAGCATACCATTGCTCCCCAGAGAGACATCAATATCTCTTGCTGAGAGAACTGAGGGGTTTCACTGAATCGGTAAACAAGCGATTCGAAGGTGGATGTAACCATATTCAGCTCAACTAGTTCACCCAGTTTGGCCATGGCCCACAGCAGGTTGGCGATATGCTGGGGAAGAAAGTGGTCTTTCTGTGCGTTCACGTGGGGCAATAGTCCGGCCAAGGTCTCTTTGAGCCTTGGGGTGCACTCTGGCCCTTTGTCTGCCAGTTTCGCCATGGCCCACAGCAGTGTGGTGATTTCCTGTGGGTTAAAGTGAGCTTTCTCTGCGCTCACATGGGGCAACAGTGCGGCTGCGGCCTTGTTGAGTCCAGGTGTCCGTGCCTGCCCGTTGTGGACCAGTTTTGCCATGGCCCACAGCAGGTTGGCGATTTCCTGGGCATTAAATTGGTCTTTCTGTGCGTTCAGGTGAGGTAACAGTGCGGCCACAGCCTCTTTAAGCTCTGCTGTCCACTTTTGCCCGTTGTCCACCAGTTTCGCCATGGCCCACAGCAGGTTGGCGATATGCTGAGGAATAAATTGGTCTCTCTTTGCGTTCACGTGTGGCAACAGCGCGGCCAGGGCCTCTTTGAGCCGTGGTGTTTGCTCCTGCCCGTTGTCCACCAGTTTCGCCATGGCCCACAGCAGGTTGGCGATTTCCTGTGGTTTAAAGTTAGCTTTCTGTGCCTTCACTTGGGGCAACAGCGCGGCTACGGCCTCTTTGAGCCCTGGTGTCCGCTCCTGCCCGTTGTCCACCAGTTTCGCCATGGCCCACATCAGGTTGGCGAGTTGTTGAGGAATAAATTGGTCTTTCTGTGCGTTCACGTGGGGGAATAGCGCGGCTACGGCCTCTTTGAGCCCTGGTGTCAGCTCCTGCCCGTTGTCCACCAGTTTCGCCATGGCCCACATCAGGTTGGCGAGATGCTGAGGAATAAATTGGTCTTTCTGTGCGTTCACGTGGGGGAGTAGCGCGGCTACGGCCTCTTTGAGCCCTGGTGTCAGCTCCTGCCCGTTGTCCACCAG
>NZ_JAGHQV010000221.1:0-1223 GCF_017744175.1 Thalassotalea sp. G20_0
GTTGGCGGTTGTGCGCCTTGTATGTTTTCCGGAGACCAATCCGGGCTACAGATGTTGCTGTAACGGTTGAAGCATAGTTCCAACTTCCCCCGCTTGGCAAGTGTTTTGATAGATACATGATTGGTTGCCTGGTGCAGATGTGTGGTCTTGTCAGGTTCGAGGTAGGAATTCCTACCTTGAAAAAAGCTGGCATCCTTGCCGGTGCTGGTGGTCAGATACCGTCTAACGCCTTACAACCAAGGGCGTGTATCTTCTTCAGGACATTGCTCTTTCTGGCTTTGAGTTTGTGCCACTCCTGCGCCAGTGGTTCTGTGGCCTCACACCTTGGGCAATGCTCTATCTTCAGATCCCGGCAAGTCTGCTTGCTGTCGTCTGTCACTTGCTCGCATTCGTTTCGGGACGGGAATTGTTCTTTCAGTGCAGACAGCTTTTTGTTGATCTGCGTAAGGTCTTTCACAAGCTCCAATGCTTTTACAGGCATAGGAACCTGAGTAACCATTGTTACCATCGGGTGGTCAGCTTTGAGTGATTGGTTCACAATATGCGCTCCAATGTATTAGTGTGCGTTGGAAATTCTGTAAGGGGGCTTGCAGTGTGGCGCTGTAAGCTCCCTCCTAAATATTCTCGTCCGGCCTTGTGGCGGGTAGTCCGGGCGATCATTGCCTTGTTCTCTTGCTGTTAGCTGCCTCCTGTTCTGCCAGCGTCTTGAAAGCTGGTTGATTTGTTAGCCAGTTATCCAGATCAACAATTCTGTACCTGACACGCCTTCCAATTTTTATGAAAGGAGGCGGCTCAAGTCCTGATAGCTGCCCTGTGATTCGAGCCTGAATAATTTCTGTTTTAGCTACGCCGATGTAACCAGATGTCTGGTCTGTGTCCAGTACAGCCATAGCGACAGACTTTTCTTTAGGCATAAGAAACCCCTCTTTGGTATGCCAAAGTTAAAAAAATCGGATCCACTCCTGAGTGTCTTCTTGACGGGAGGCAAGGTTTAAACAGCTTTGGGTGGTATCTGTTGTCTTGCCTTGAACTGCATATTGACCTGCTCATCTGTACAGGTCAAATAGCTAAACAGGGGAGGGAGAAGGCGGTTAAAGTTTTTAACTTTATGCGGGAAAAAACAGCTTGTTACTTAAAAAGTATGCTTTATTTTCACTGGCTTTCTGTAAGGCTTTGAATTTATTTAAGTTGCAAATACTGGCACGAAACTTATTGTTTTCAAT
>NZ_JAGHQV010000222.1:0-1223 GCF_017744175.1 Thalassotalea sp. G20_0
CTCCACAGGCTAACCCCGCCAGCCCGGCGGTTTTAATATTAATGGCTGCATTAATATCTCTGTCGTGATGGGTATTGCACTCAGGGCAGTCCCATTCACGAACAGACAACGGCAGACTTTCATGGACAAACCCGCAACCTGAGCAACGCTTTGAGCTTGGAAAGAATCGGTCGATCTGAACGACCTGTCTTTCAGCCCACTCTGCCTTGTACTGCAACTGTCGGACAAATTCTCCCCAGTTTGCGTCGGCTATGTGTTTTGCCAGTTTTGGATTCTTAATCATGTTCTTCACTGCAAGGTCTTCACAAACTACGACTTGGTTCTCGTTAATGAGTTTGCGGGATGCTTTGTGGGTAGCATCCATCCGGCAATCAGCGATCTTGGCATGAGTACGTGCAACCTTGAGCTTTGCTTTGGCTCTGTTACTACTGCCTTTCTGCTTTTTTGACAACTGACGCTGAAGGTAGGCGAGCTTTTCCTCGTAGCGTTTGGTGTGTCTTGGATTGCCGGATTTTTCACCGTCTGAAGTGATGAACAGATCATTCAAACCTAAATCAATGCCCACTGTCTTGTGACTAATAGGCATTGGTTTAGCTTCAAATTCGCACAGCATGGAAACAAAGTACCGACCTGCACGATCTTTGCTGATAGTGACACTGGAGGGCTCGGAAGGCAGTTCTCGACTCCAGCGAATATTCAGAGCCTCTTTGCTTTTAGCAATGAAGAGCTGACCATCTTTGTACTTGAAAGCAGACGAAGCAAAAGTTGCACTCTGTTTTGCGTGTCTCTTCTTGAAAGTCGGGTACTTAGCCCTACCTTCCCAAAAGTTCTTGAAGGCGGTTTGTTGATGGCGTAGTGATTGCTGAATGGGTACTGAAGAAACATCGTTCAGCCACTGATATTCAGGGTTCTTTTTCAGTTCGGTAAGCTGCTTTGATGCTGCGTTGTAATTAACACTGTTGCCGTTCTTGTAGTACTCGTCGGTACGCCAGCGAAGGATATGGTTGTAGACAAAACGTACGCAGCCGAAAGTTTGGGCAAGTAGCTTTTCTTGCTCAGACGTTGGATAGAATCGGTATTTGTAAGCTCGTTTAGTCATAATTACAAGAATAACTATTTTTGTGTAAATTGCAATCTTTACCAGCCCTGTTGGGCTGGGAGCTTACATCCCCGCACTAGAAGTACGGGGTTTTACGCTCATTCGATAAAGGTTTTCCATATAT
>NZ_JAGHQV010000223.1:0-1215 GCF_017744175.1 Thalassotalea sp. G20_0
CGATCAAGCTGGTCAGCATCATTTCATCAGAGCCTGTCGAAATGGAAAATAAACGAGAATCGGTATATAACTGCGCCAGTTCGGATTGCTGTTGATAATGATTAACACCACCCGCATGAAGCGCAGTTCGAGCGACACGACGAACCAAGCGCGAAGAAAGCAATTTGCTGGCTGATGAAAGGCTTTCATACGGTAAACCTTCTGCCCATGCTTCTAGCGCCTGATAGGTCAACGCCCGACATTTTGCCCAGTCACTTTCCAGGTCAGCAATTTTGTGTTGCCAGCTGTCACGATCAATCAGCCTTTGATCAGCAACCAACCGCTCTTGCGTATGCGAGATCAATCTGTCTAGCCCACGCCGGGCTGCGGCATTGGCTCGAAGGGAAGACACGATCCTCTCTTGAACAAATTGCTGTAGCTGAATTACAAAACCTAGGCCCTGTGCGCCTAGCCTACAATCGTCATCTACCCATACATTGTCTAAATGAATATCAGCAACAGGACAGCCTTTATTACCCATAGTTGCTTGCTCAGGCCCAACGGACACACCTTTCAAGCTTGACGGCACAAGCAAGATCACCATATTAAATGGTGCTTTTTTTTCAGGGAGCCTTGCGAGAACAAAATGAACATCAGCGGCAGTCGCGAGCGAAATCATTGTCTTCGTACCGTTGAGCAGCCAGCCACCTTTGTGGCGCTGAGCTGTGCAGGAAATGTTACTAAAATCAGATCCCGCTGACGCTTCGGAAACGGCATGACTGAAGAGCAATTCCCCTCTAAGAGCTGGCTTTAAAAAGCGTTGCTGACAAGCGGTATTACCATGAGCCGCGATGACGGGGGCCACCATGTCATAATGAATTGTGAGCCCCATACCTACCGCTCCCGAAATGACATGACCAAGTCGCTCTGCAAACAATGCTTGAGACCAGAGCCCATCGTCTGTGCCGCCTTGTGCAACTGAGTACCTAAGCCCAGACAACCCCCTTTCATCAAGCAATCTTATGTAACCCTTAAAATCCAGGGAACCTCCTGCATTTAACGCGGCCTGACTACGTTCATTAATAAGGCTGAAGCAGTCACCCAGTTTTTTGCTAAGAGTTTTAAATCGGCTATCCAGCCAAAAAACAGGAGGGTGAATATCTTTTCCCCAGTAAACATCAGACATCACTCACCACCTCTGATGATTCGAGAGTCAAGGCATTAATATTAGTATTC
>NZ_JAGHQV010000224.1:0-1201 GCF_017744175.1 Thalassotalea sp. G20_0
GAACTCTGGTGTCCGCTCCTGCCCGTTGTCCACCAGTTTCGCCATGGCCCACAGCAGGTTGGCGATAGCCTGAGGAATAAATTGGTCTTTCTGTGCGTTCACATGGGGCAACAGCACGGCCACGGCCCTTTTGAACTCTGGTATCCACTCCTGCTCGTTGTCCACCAGTTTTGCCATGGCCCACAGCAGGTTGGCGATCTCCTGGGCATTAAACTGGTCTTTCTGTGCGTTCACGTGGAGCAACAGCGTGGCCACCGTCTCGTTGAGCCCGGGTGTCCGCTCTTGCCCGTTGTCCACCAGTTTTGCCATGGCCCACAGCAGGATGGTGATATGCTGAGGAATTAATTGGTCTTTCTGTGCGTTCACGTGGGGCAACAGCGCGGCCACGGTCTCTTGGATCCCTGGTGTCCGCTCCTGCTCGTTGTTCAACAGTTTCGCCATGGCCCACAGCAGGTTGGCGATATGCTGGGTAATAAATTGGTCTTTATGTGCCTTTACATGGGGCATCAGCGCGGCCACGGCCTCTTTGAACTCTGGTGTCTGCTCCTGCCCGTTGTCCACCAGTTTCGCCATGGCCCAAAGCAGGTTGGCGATTCCCCGGGCATCAATATCCCATGCTTTAGCTTTTCGGTTGCACTTGAATATTATTGCATCCAGTAGCGTCGACAATAAGGCAGCTTGTGTTCGCTTAACACGCTGATCCATGTGTTTATGAGGGGTAAAAACACCCGCTGAAGTAAATGAGTGCAGTGTTGTCGTCAGGCTTCGCCAATTCCAACTCCGTGTTACTGTGAAACTTTGCAGCAACCGCATCAGCTGGCTTTGTTCAACCCGATTTAACGGTCTTTTAGCAGCTGACGTGTATTTTTTAATTGAATTGGCATATAGGGCGTGATCTCTCCCATCATAGCGATCACCGAAACGATACGATTTACTCACCAGGCCATCCATTATTTCCTGTTGGGTGAACGCATTAAAATCTTGAGCAGGATTTACTGAACGGCGCAGTAGATATTGAAAAGGGCATGGGGCAGAAGATTGGTAAAATTCATTACGCCTCGGGGCTGTACGGTGGGGAGGATCCCATTGTCTGACTGTGGCATGCCTGTATCGCCCACGCCTTGAAGAAGCGGCATGGTCATTCGGTTGGTTGTAAGCATTATCTGATCTTGCGTATTGACCACTGATACCTGCAGAGCTT
>NZ_JAGHQV010000225.1:0-1190 GCF_017744175.1 Thalassotalea sp. G20_0
TGCTGACTTACAGAAAATTCTGAAATTGATGTTTGACTGTTAATTTCTGTAGTGAGCGGTACACCCTCCATTGGTTCAGGCATGTCCTGCACCATCGATGAGGTATGTTCATTGCCAGTTAATAGCCTGTTGTCGCTGGTTGTTGGTAGATTTCTTGATATGGAACTGATCACTTCCGGAAGCCTGGAAGCTGCGTCAGCAGGCATGGACGGTTCGGTCTCCATTGGCTCCGGATTAGCCGGTAGCGAAGTTGAAGAACACACAATACTCCTGCTGTTGTCAGTAACACGCCTGCGCTTTATGGATGGGATGGGCCCAGATTCAGATTGCAGTTGATGCGGTGGAAACGTTCCAGTGCCCGTTGTTGACTGTTCCACCTGGTAACCTGACATGGATCGCTTTCTTTCTTGTTTTCGGCTGTTTGCTGGCTGGTGCCTTCCGGCTTCAGTGGATGTTAACGGGGATGCCGTGTCTGCGGTTACTGAGGAGGAAGGTGAATGCATGGTTTCTTTGGGGATTACCTGTTTCCAGTTGAAGAATCGTCTGGGGATGACAACAATAGAACGGTCGCAGTAGGAATGCCAGTCACCCGGCACCCCCTGCTCAGATCCGTGCACTACTAATGCATACGGCTCCTACCTCGAGTATTTGGCGTCAAACCGTTGCTCAGGCCATGGGTGAAGAATTTTCGCTTTCGGCAGCACTGCCCTCAGGAAACGTCCGAACTTGGACCAGTTCAATCGATTTCTCTGACTGCGCCGCTTTAACGCTTTGAGCCAAATTTTCCCGACTGCTGTTAACAGGGCAATAAGCTTACGACTGTTGCCCGGAACCGCAAAATAGTTCAGATGTCCTTGCAGGACACGCTGTAACCATTTCGCCTGCTCCATAACTGGGCGGTGTCGATATTTCATCAAATATTCTTTGATGGCTTGCAAGGTTGCCCTCAGCCTTTTGACACTGGTTTCACGGCCTACCATAAAGCGGTGGCCATTCCGGGTTTTTGCGCAGTAGTAGGTGAACCCCAGAAACTCAAACGTTTCCGGGCGTTTCCCGGTACTGGCCTTTTCATCCCGCTGTGCGAACATGCCAAAGCGAATCAGGCGAGCCTTATCTCCATGCAGGGACAATCCAAAATCACTGAGGCGCTTCTTCAGTTCAAACAGGAATCGGTTTGCATCATGTTGGTT
>NZ_JAGHQV010000226.1:0-1184 GCF_017744175.1 Thalassotalea sp. G20_0
ATATTGTACTGATCGCCATTCCATTGATTATTCAGACAGTACTCATTTTCGCCATTGCTTACTACTGGATGTACAAGTGGAAAGAACCACACAGTATTGCTGCACCTGGTGGGATGATTGGTGCCTCTAACTTCTTTGAGCTGGCAGTGGCCGTTGCGATCAGTCTGTTTGGTCTGAACTCCGGCGCTGCACTGGCGACAGTGGTCGGTGTATTGGTCGAAGTACCGATCATGCTGGCACTGGTGGCTTACGCCAACCGTACCCGCGATCGTTTCCCGGTTGTTCACGCAGGTTAATTACCTTCCCGTTGACTCGACTACCGACAGGTTTCGGTAGTCATCCTGAAAATATACAAAGAGATAAGGATAAAACGATGTCGTCTATTACTGTATTTGATCCTGCCATGTGCTGCTCTTCTGTCGTTTGTGGTCCAAAGCCGACCAGAAGCTGTCTGTTTTTTCTGCCGATCTGAACCAGTTTATTGATGGGCTGGCAGCCAGTGGCCGTGGCATTGTGATGACCCTGGGTAAAGGCGGTGTTGGCAAAACCTCCATCGCCGTTATGATCGCCCGAAGGCTGGCTGAACAGGGCTTGCCGGTCACGCTCACGACAACGGACCCGGCAGCTCATGTGCACGATGCTGTGGGACAGGTGACGGATAATCTGGTGGTTGAGCGTATCAACCCTGTTGAAGAGATTGAACGTTACCGTACTGAGGTGTTGGCCGACGCTGCTCATCTTGAGATGATGGCCGTGCATTGCTGGAAGAGGACCTGAGATCCCCATGTATTGAGGAGATTGCGGTCTTTCAGGCCTTTGCCCGTACCGTATTTAAGGCCGATAACCGCATTACCGTGATTGATACCGCGCCCACCGGGCATACAATCTTGCTGCTGGATGCTGCCCAAAGCTACCACCGGGAAGTATTGAAGCGGGGTGATGCCCATTCAGAAGAGGTGACCGGGCTGCTGCCACGATTGCGGGACGCTGAGTTTGCCAGGCTGCTGATCTGTACGTTGCCGGAAGCGACACCGGTGCATGAGGCCGCTGACCTTCAGAAGATCTGGCCAGGGCCGGCATCAAACCGGCGGGCTGGGTGGTAAACCAGTCACTGACACCCCTGGAGGTAACGGATCCTCTGCTGGTATCCCGTCGGAAGAGGGAAACTGATTATCTCAATGAGA
>NZ_JAGHQV010000227.1:0-1182 GCF_017744175.1 Thalassotalea sp. G20_0
ACCAGTGGTGGCTCCACGGTGCAGGCCTGTCAAAGCGCATGCCTGGTCAGGAAACACTGTTTCGTTTTAACTCAGAGCATCAGCCACCGGAGTGGGTAAAACATCAGGTCTTCTATCAGATTTTTCCCGACCGTTTTGCCAACGCCAACCCCCGGATCAGTGTCACCACCAATGAATACTGTCTGCTGGGTGAGGAAAAGCCAACCATTGCCAAAACATGGGGAGATTCTGTCTCAGAACATGGAAAACAGGGTGCCTGTGAGTTCTTTGGTGGCGATCTCAAAGGTATCCGTGACAAGCTCGATTACCTTCAATCACTGGGTGTCACTACTCTCTATCTGAATCCGGTCTTTGCCGCCCCCAGTAATCACAAGTACGACACCACCGACTACCTCAATATTGACCCACACCTTGGCACCAATGAGGAGTTTGCAGAGCTGGTGAACGATCTTCATCAGCGGGGCATGAAGGTGTTGCTGGACGCGGTATTCAATCACACCTCCCTCAACCATCCATGGTTTGACCGTTTTCACCAGAGGGATGATGGTCAGGGGGCCTGGCAGAACCCCGGGTCTCCCTTTCGTGACTATTACCAGTTTGACGGCGACTCCGAAAACTACATTGGTTGGAAGGGCATCCACACCCTGCCAAAACTGAACTTTCTCAATCCTGAAGTCCGCAGCTATTTTTACGCAGGTAACAATTCGGTCATTCGCCACTGGCTGAGACAGCCTTATGGTATTGATGGCTGGCGCTTTGATGTTATCCACATGCTGGGAGAAGGGGAGGGCGCAACCAACAATGCCCATTACGTCAGGGCATTTCGGGCATCAGCCAAGACTGAAAATCCACAATGCTATGTACTGGGCGAGCACTTTTTTGAAGCAACCCAGTGGCTGCAGGGGGACCAGGAAGACGGGGCAATGAATTATTACGGCTTTGCCCACCCCGTTCGGGCTTTCTTTGCAAGTCTGGATATTGCCTTCGCCCCCTGTCGTATTGAAGCGGATGAGTTTGCCGGATGGTTGATGGAAGCCATGGCAAAAATTCCCTGGAGCAACCAGCTCTGCCAACTTAACCAGCTGGATAGCCACGATACCATGCGCTTTCTGACCATGGTTAACGGCGATGAGGCAACGTTACGCTGTGCCCTGGTATTTCTGTTCTGCTGGGCCGGTGTCC
>NZ_JAGHQV010000228.1:0-1181 GCF_017744175.1 Thalassotalea sp. G20_0
CAGTCTCTCTGCCTAATGGTCTTAGTATTTCTGGTATTGACCACCAAAATCTGGCCCTGGCTGGGCAATTGATCGGGTTACTTCAATGAATCAACCTGTCATGCGCCCGTCGTCCACTTTGCCTGAGGTCTACCTTTACCGGGATCCCATCGATTTTCGAAAATCCTTCAAGGGACTGGCGGTCCTGGTCGAGCAGGAGCTTGGGCACAACCCTTTTGACGGTCATCTCTATGCCTTCACTAATCGCCATCGTAATAAAATCAAATGCCTGTTTTGGGAAGACAATGGCTTTGTGCTTTATTACAAGAGTCTGGCAGATGACAAGTTCCACTGGCCAAAACCCGATGACGAACTGGTGACCTTAACCGGACAGCAGCTCAATTGGTTGCTGGATGGCTACAATCTTAATGCCATGAAACCCCATAAAAAAAGGCATTATGATAGCTGTTTTTAGTCTGAAAACTCAGGCAGTTATGGTAAAATGACGGCCATGAAATCACTCATTGATACCGTCATTCACCAGCCAAAATCCGCCTTGAGTTTACTGGGCGGAAATGCTGGAACCGCTCTGGACCTGGAGGCCTTGTTTGAGGCCATCCAGACCATCGACGGTGTCATTCTTGAAAAAGACAATGCCCTTCTTGAGAAAGACGACATTATCCAGAAAAAGTCCATCGTCATAGAAGAACAGAAAAAACGCATTGCCATCCTGGAAGAATACCTGCGTCTGGAACGTGCCCGCCTCTATGGCCACAGCTCTGAAAAGTTCAGCGGCCAGGGCGAAATCTTCAATGAAGCGGAGTTAGCCGATTGTGGCGCTGACCCGGCTGAAGAAGATGCCCTGAATGAGGAAGAACTGGAAACAGGGGAAAGTCCAAAACCCCGCAAGAAACGCAAGGGACGTACACCACTGTCACCGGCACTGCCCAGGGTTCAGGAACGTATTGAACTAAACCCGGAAGAAAAGCAGGGTGCCATTGAGACCTTCTTCACCAAAGTCCGGGAAGAGCTGGACATCATTCCAGCCCGGGTTCAGGTGAAAGAGATTCTGCAAGAGAAAGCAGTATTTCTTGAGAAAGCTGAGCCGGGAGAGGCACCGCAGGAAAAACGCGTTATCAAGGCGGCGGAGCTTCCCAAACACCCCATTCCCAAATCTGCAGTGACCGTCAGCATGCTGGCCT
>NZ_JAGHQV010000229.1:0-1180 GCF_017744175.1 Thalassotalea sp. G20_0
TCAAAGAGGCCGTGGCCGCGCTGTTGCCCCACGTTAACGCACAGAAAGACCAATTTAATGCCCAGGGCATCGCCAACCTGCTGTGGGCCATGGCAAAACTGGTGGACATCGGGCAGGAGCGGACACCGGGGCTCAAAGAGGCCGTGGCCGCGCTGTTGCCCCACGTGAACGCACAAAAAAACCAATTTATTCCTCAGCATATCGCCAACCTGCTTTGGGCCATGGCGAAACTGGTGGACAACGGGCAGGAGCGGACACCAGGGCTCAAAGAGGCCGTGACCGCGTTGTTGCCCCACGTGAACGCACAGAAAGCTAACTTTAAACCACAGGAAATCGCCAACCTGCTGTGGGCCATGGCGAAGCTAGTGGACACCGGGCTGGAGCGGGCACCAGAGTTCAAACAGGCCGTGGCCGCACTGTTGCCCCACGTGAACGCACAGAAAGCTAACTTTAAACCACAGGAAATCGCCAACCTGCTGTGGGCCATGGCGAAATTGGTGGACAACGGGCAGGAGCGGGCACCAGAGCTCAAACAGGCCGTGGCCGCGCTGTTGCCACACGTGAACGCACAGAAAGCTAACTTTAAACCACAGGGTATCGCCAACCTGCTGTGGGCCATGGCGAAACTGGTGGACAACCAACAGGCGAGAACACAAGGGCTCAAAGAGGCCGTGGCCGTACTGTTGCCCCATGTGAACGCACAGAAAGACCAATTTAAGGCCCAGGGCATCGCCAACCTGCTGTGGGCCGTGGCGAAACTGGTGGACAACGGCCAGGAGCAGACTCCAGAACTCAACCAGGCCGTGGCCGCGCTGTTGTCCCACGTGAACGCACAGAAAGACCAATTTATTCGTCAGCATATCGCCAACCTGCTGTGGGCCATGGCGAAACTGGTGGACAACGGGCAGGAGCAGACTCCAGAATTCAACGAGGCCGTGGCGGCGCTGTTGCCCCCCGTAAACGTAAAGAAAGACCAATTTAATGCCCAGGATATCGCCAACCTGCTGTGGGCCATAGCGAAACTGGTGGACAGCGGGCAGGAGCAGACACCAAGGCTCAACGAGGCCGTGGCCGCACTGTTGCCCCACGTGATCGCACAGAAAGACCAATTTAATGCCCAGGGTATCGCCAACCTGCTGTGGGCCATAGCAAAACTGGTGGACAACAGACAGGAGCGGAC